>NZ_LMRC01000002.1:0-185043 GCF_001425565.1 Methylobacterium sp. Leaf466
CCCGCTTCGCCGGGCTGATCAGGGGCGCCCCGCCATACCCATCCGGGGGGTCAAAGTTCGACGCCGATCCAGGGTCAATGTTCAACGCTGTTTGACAGACAGCAGGCCTACGATGCGCAGGCCGGCGCCGTGAACGAGCGGTCGCGTGGGCGCTACGACGGCTTCGGCGGCAAGCAGGACGGCCGGGCCGCCGCGCTCGGCGACCTGTTCACCAAGGGCCAGGGCGAGGCCCCCGGAGACGTCGGCGCCGGCTCGGCACCCGACGCGCTGCCGCAGTCCGGATCGAACCTCGTCGTGCAGGAGCAGGCCAAGCAGGGCGGCAAGGCAGCGGCCTACGGCCAACAGCAGGGCGCCGCGCTCGGCCAGCTTCGCGCTTTCGGCGACGTGATGGGCGACGCCAGCCGCGGCCAGGCGCGCGATGCCGGTGAACTCGGCCAGATCAACGGCTTCCGTCAGGGTTCATCGGCCGCCGTGCCCTACGAACTGGAGGCGGCCAACGGCAAGGGCGCGGGCTTCAAGATGCTCGGGGACATCCTCGGCGGTGCCGGCCAGATCGGCATGTCGGCTTCGCTGAACAGGAATGTCCGTCTCGATCCGAACGTACCGATTCCGTCGATGGCGAACGTAGAGGCGGCCTCGACGGGAACGATCGACGGCCTCGGCCGTGCTCTCCCGGCGCAGCCGATGCGGCTCGGATCGTCGTTCGCCGATTTCCTCCCGACCTTCGCGCAGGCGGGCAACGCCTACAGGATGCCCTGACATCAGCCGAACCCCCACGGTTTTGAGGTCGAGACGATCGCTTGCGAAGACGTGGCTGCAGTTCGTGAAATTTCCGCGATGGATCTCTGATCGCCTCCAACCTGCCGGTTTTGTCTTGAGGTCGAGGCCAAAGCGATCGACCACGCTGCCGTCCGCGGTCCGGTGGCCTACACAGTCGAGCGGGAACAGGTCCGCATTGAGCGTCGCGCTACTTTGGCAGTCTCGGCTGAAAAGCCCTGATGGCCCATCCTTTAGGTTAAAAAGACGTGAATTTCCTGATCTGAGGCACTTGAGATTGCGGCAGGCTCCGACAACGTTCCTGTTTCTGGCGCCCGTTTGGGTCAGCATGCCTTTTTGTCAAAGTAGTGCTATCACTCCGCATCCTCTGCGAAGTCGGCCCCATCAGCCTTCGGAAGCGCGCGGACGACACGTTCGAGCATGGCTGTCTCTGACATTTTGCAGCCCACAACGCTATTAATAGAAACCGCCGGGACAGTTGGCGGGCGAGGCTTGGCTTAAGCCGAGGACCTAAGATGGGAAACGCAAAGATGCATCTCGACTATGTCAAATTTTACAATGAAATGAAGCGCCTGACCTTCCCGGATGGTTATTTGCTATGCTTGCCTGAAGATGGTTCTTATTACACTATTAATGCTGTAGTTTTTCACCAAAATCTTGGAAATGGCAGTTTTAATATCCAAGTGAATGGTAGATCCGTAGATATAGAGCGCATTCCAATGCCGGCGGCTTTTGTCGACGTGGCAGCAAGATTGACCGTCCATGATCAGCCGTTCGCGGTGAAGTTCGAAAGCCCAAGCGATTTAAGAAATGCTGAACAGATAATACAGTGCTACGACGATCTTACCGGAAAGCAAATAGGTTGCGCATATCATCTTGCAAAACGAGACTATGACTTCGGCTCAGGTGCGCTTTCATCTGAAATGAAAAGGGTCTCACGCACAGATAATGAAAGTTATTATCGATTTACTGGCTATGACGACAGTAGAAAATTGCTTGGTTTATTTAAAAAGGTGATTAAAAAAAATAATATTAGCATTCTGGACTGGGGCGTTGGCGCCGGCAGAGTTGCATCTCACCTCCGGCGACTGGATGAAGTTGATGTTTTCGGGACTGATATCGATCCCGTTAACATGGATGCACTCCACAACAGGGGGTGGCCTCGTGACAATTTTAAACTAATGGCTCCAGGCGGAGACATACCCTTTGGCGATGCCATATTTGATGCCTGCTTTGGCATCTCTGTTTTTACTCACCTGACTGAAAAACTTCAGTTCAAATATCTTGGAGAGATAGCTAGGGTATTAAAGCCAGGCGGTGTCGGCGTCTTCTCGACCCATGGAATGTTGCAATTTTTTTCCCGTATCAATGACGGGAATTTGCTAAGCGAATGGGTCGGAGCTGGCATCCATGTAACCGGCAACAATTATGACATCAGCGAAAATTTTGCTGAAGCAGATGAAAAAACTCTTTATGTTGATACGCTGCACACGTCTAGCTACATTTTTGAGAAATGGACTGAATTTTTTTCTGACATTAGGATTTTGGCCGGACAAAACGTTCCTGGACACGATTTAATTGTGTGTAGAAAGGCGCCGTGAAGACAGTCTAATCCAAAGGCTAATAAAAAGCCCCGCCCCAGCACAAGCTGAGGCGAGGGTCGCTTCCGGGTCCTTCCAGAGGCGGCGGTTGCGGCTGATCCAGCCAAAGAAGCGTTCGACCACCCATCTGCGCGGGTGCACGGCAAAGCCGACCTGATCCTTGGGTTTGCGCACGACCTCGATGGAGATGAGTGTGGTGGTCGCGGGCCTGTCACCTGCATAACCTGCATCGGCAAAGGCCTCGGCGATGAACGGGAAAGTTCGCCGCGACAGGCGTAGCACCGGTCCAGCCCCATCGCGGTCCTGCACGTCGGCCGCCTGCAGATCAAGGACGAGCGCCCGCCCGTCCGTATCGACCAGGACCTAGCACTTGCGACCCTTGATCTTCTTGCCGGCGTCGTAGCCGCGCGGCCCGCCGCTCTCTGTAGTCTTCACGCTCTGGCTATCGAGCACCGCGGCGGTGGGCGAGGCATGCCGACCAGACCGCTCGCGGTCGGCCATGACGAGCGTGTGATTGATCCGGCCGAACAGGCCGTCGTTGCGCCAGCGCGCGAAGTAGCCGAACGTCGTGCTGCGCGGAGGCAGGTCCGTCGGGATCATCCGCCACGCGATGCCGCCCCAGAGCACGTAGAAGATCGCGTTCCAAATCTCACGCCTCGTCCAGACGGGCGGACGACCGCACATCGCGGGTTCTGGCATCAGCGGCTCGAGGAGCGCCCACTCGGCGTCCGTCAGGTCAGTGTCATAGCGAAGGCTCGCGCGGCTATGCTGCCGCCGGGTAGTCGGGGTCCACACGGCGTTTCCAAGTCAGGCTTCAGCACCCTCTTGGAATCATCGCCATCCCGGCCACTCAACCCCGCCTCAGACCCTTATCGGACGGGATCTAATACCAATCGGCATTGATCATAACTGATAGGCCCACTCGCGCAGTCCGAGGGACATGATCTTCCAGGGCTGTTCGATGAGGCGGTTCCAGGCCTCGCAGCAGCGCTCGACGATGTCGTCGTAGGAGCCGAAGATCCGGTCACCGAGCCAGTTGTCACGCAGGAACTGCCAGACGTTTTCAACCGGGTTGAGCTCGGGCGCGCACGGCGGCAGCGTCAGCAGGGTCATGTTGCCGGGTACGATGACGTCGTGGGCGCTGTGCCAGCCCGCGCCGTCCAGGATCAGCACGGCATGGGAGCCAAGATCGACGCATTGGCTGATCTCGGCGAGATGCAGGCTCATCGCTTCACTGTCGCAGCGGGGTAGGACGAGACCAGCGCCTTTGCCTTTCTCCGGGTAGATTGCCCCGAAGATGTAAGCGTAGCCCGTGCGCTGATCCTTGGGGGCCGACGGTCGGCTGCCACGACGTGCCCATCGGCGCGGCAAGGTGTTCTTCTGGCCGACCCGGGCCTCATCCTGCCACCACAACTCGACGGCTGTTCCAGGGGGTAGACCCGCGCGGATCGCGTTCACGGCAGCGGGCAGGCTTTTTTGAAGGCCGCCAAGGCGGCCGGATCCTGCTCGTGATGGCGCGGGCGCACCGACAGCTTGGCAAAGCCGAGCGCCTTGACCGTGCGCCCCACCGTGCTCTCATCGAGGCTGACACCGAAGCTGGCGTAGATCCAGGCGGCGAGGTCCTTTAGCCGCCAACGCACCACGCCGTGCCGGTCTGGGTCCGGCCCCTCCTCGATCACCTGCGCCAGCGCCTGTCGCTGGGCCGCATCCAGCTTTGGCCTTTGACCGGGTGCCTTGCCGTCGACCAGCCCGGCCGGGCCAACGGCGTTGAACGCCAGCACCCAATCCCGAACCGTCTGCAGGCTCACGGCCCCGGTCCGCGCCGCGTCCATGCGGCTGGCGCCGTCATAGATCGTTGCCGCGCCAACAGCCGCCGGCTCTGACCGGCATCCCGGGTCCTCCGAGCTAGCTGACGCAAATCATCGGCGCTGAAGTCCTTACGCAGCGGTACGCAAGCCGACATGGCGAACCCTCCCGGTCCGCCTTATCGAATCACAACGGCCCCGCCGAATAAACCCCGTGAGTCCCCCTCATCGCCGATTGGTATAAGACCGCTGGACTTCGTAATGAGAAACCGGAGCATGGTTTACATGCTCCGGACCATGCCGGCCGAGTCCGAGGAACACGGGGATCGCAAAATCGATTACGTGCCCGCCTGAGACAGCGTTCGCGGTTTGCCGGACGAAGACGTCGTTGCTGCCGGGGGTACGGACCAAATGCCAGCTGTCACCATTCGGGCTGGCGTAGAGCTCTTTTTCGTTGGGCATCGCGATACTGATTGCGATCAGAGGATTCGTGACACTTGAGTAGCCGTCCATTGACCGCCATGTAGTGCTCGAACGCCACGTTTGTTCAGCTCATTTGCGATACCTACCAGCGAGGTGTTGCCCCGTAGCTTCATTGCTTTGATAAGGCTCAACAATTCTGCCCGGCGGTCATTTACGTCGCTGCTCTGCTGAACCTGAAATAGGGTCGAGGCGTGCTCCTGATTTGACCCTGTGTCTTTTTAGATCTCTCTATGAATGTTCAAACGAGGGCTCATCACGTCTCCGCGGTAAGGTCCAACGAGCCCATGCTAGCGGATCGGCTTACCGAGCCAAGTCATAAATTGTAGTGAAGGAAGACATGGCGCCCCCGCTCCTACGAGGACTCAGAGGCTTTTCGTCTTCATTTGACGGCATTTCGGGACCGTCGCATTCTAGACAGGGCGTCCACGGAAGCGCTGGACCTCAATCATTCGCCCAGCGTGCCCTGAGCGTCTCGTCCTTTTTCACGTCGTCGTAAAGAGTCTGGACTTCGCGAATGGTGAGATGACCATGGCTCCAATTGGTCTCGAGCGTATTGGTTGGCGTGAAGGCGCTGTGCGAGGCGCCGCCGAAGCCGTTGAAGGCCACAAAGTTACCGTCCGCAGCCGGATAGTCCACGCGATATGAGGGGGCGAACCCCTTCGCTCCCTTGCTGCTGACGCCGATCCGCACGAAGGCGGCGCCGAAATGCTTTTGGCAGAAACGCATGTCGCCGAGGAGGCGGCGTAGATACTCCTCCGGTTCGGCCAGATCCCTAAAAACGTCGGCGAGGGTCGCGTTAAAAGGAAGATGCTTTCGGATCATGATGCCTCGGACAGGAACGACCGGCGCTCGCTTCAACGCCAGCTTCGCCTCAGGGTTCGAGATGATGCCCAGGCCGAAGTGACATGCGGACGCTGCATCATGCAGAGTGAGCCTTCGCCGTCTCTTCATTCGCCACCGCCTCGACGTCAGCGATGGCGTTCTCAAGTTCCGAGATCCGTCGAAGGGTGCTGTCGGCAGGAAGGCTATCGGATAGTGCCGCTTCCATGATGAGGTTGCGTTGGCGCCCCTTGAGGCGTTCGAGCAGGCTGTCGAGGTTGGGCATGGTGGCGCTGTAACGAACGGCGATGATCTCGACAACCACACCCCCGGTGTCGACGAAATTCGAGATGCGCAGCTCGCGCTACACGACGCAAGTGGCCGAACTGCCGATGGCGAGGGCCGAGCAGTAGAGCGTACTTGCGACCTCCGAGCTCGACAGACCGAGATCGTTCATGGAGCCATCGGTATCGGCCCATTGGATGGCAGAAGCAGATCGGGTGCGGTCCGGCGGATTGTGTCAGCGACATACGACGCTGCGAGGTGGGCGTAGTGCTTCTCGACCATTCGGGTGCCTGAGTGGCCGAGTGCCTCAGCGACCACGATCAGCGGCGCCCCGTTGCGTACCATCGAGCTCGCGTAGGAGTGCCGCAGTTCGTGCAGCGTGATGCTCTCGAGCTTTGCTATGGCGAGCGCCTCCTTGAAATTCCTTTGGTACTGCGCGGGCTTCCACGCCTCGCCATTCTCCCGGGTCAGTAGTGCCGACTTTGGCAGACGGCCAGCGGATAGGCGGTCGAACAGACCGGCGCCGCCGACGGTCAAGGGTATGTGGCGTGCCCGACCGTTTTTGCTCTTCTCGACGAAAATCGTGCCGTTTGCCCGATCGAAGTCTCGCACCGTCAGACGCGAGAGCTCACCGAATCGGGCGCCCGTCATAAGCGCCGCGGCGACGAGATCTCTCAGCGAGCCGTCCGACGTGTCGAGGAGCCGCTGCTGCTCGGTCGCATCAAGAAACCGGACACGGGCCGAGCCGGTGTCCCGAAAGGGCTTGAGCAGGCGCCAGGCGCGGTCGTTCTCGACGAGCTGGTGTTGGTAAGCCCAATTCAGCGCGGCCTTCAGTAGCGTCAGCGTCCGGTTGGCCGTGTCACGCCGGCGGCGCAAGGCCTCTGGGTCCGAGACATCAACCTCGCGCGTGTTGACCGTGGTGGCGAACTTGGCGGTTCGCAGCCGCTTCGGTGCGTGGACCATTGCGTCCCGCCAGCGCCGCAGCTTGTCGAGCGTTAGGTCGCTGACGCGGGCCGATCCGAGCCTGGGCTTGATATGCACCCGGGCGCGTGACTTGGCGTCATAGACGGCCTTCATGCCTTCGGCCGTGCGTGCCTCCAGGTAGCGGTCGACCGCCTCGTTGACCGTGAGGGCAGGGGAGGGGGCGGATCCCGACCGCAAGCCCTTCACCCACGCTCGCGCCGCATCCTTTGCCTGCTCGTGCGTGAGGATCGCTGTCCCGTCGGCTGTTGCCGCATCATCGGCCCTTCCAAGCCGGACCTGCACCCGCTTGCCCTCGGGCGAACGAGAGGCTGCCAGCCACGAGCCGCCCTGTCCGCGTGTACCGCGGCCGCTGCGGTAGCCGAGCCGAACGCCCGGACCGATCAGCTCCCATTCCGGCGCATCGGAGGAGGGGAGTTCGCCTCGGCTCGTCCGACTAGAGAGAACACTGCGTCGGCGCGGCATAGGCTACCCTTTTCGATGTCGAATTCGTTGACAACGATGCCATGAAACTAGATGATCCACAATGAGCAGATATGAGCCAAGCCATTGTCTTTCATGAAGTTTCATACGCTATCAGCCGGGATCATAAAGTCTTATTATTCGCCCTTTCACGGCGAAAACACGGGTTCGATTCCCGTAGGGCGCGCCAACTAAATCACCGCCTTGGGTCGTGGTTTGGACGTGGTTTCACAGAGACGTCTCACTTAGCACTGTGTGCCAAACGGTGGGCCGGAGGATTTCCCGCAACCCACGATCGCAGACGTTCGTCAGGAACAGACTGCGATTCCCGTTTTGGTGCGACGCCTCCACGACGTACTTGATGCTCGGCTAATTGTCGTCCGACATCACAGTCACGAGCCAAGTTGCGTACCGGCTCACCTGTGAGATGGACGACCCACCCCGCCGGCCCGTGATCAGATCGGGCGGCGGGGAGGCCTTGTTCGTCAGCTTTCGTGGTCTCTGTCGGAGCCCGTGAGCAGGCTCAGAAGAGGGTGGCTTCGCCAGCTAAGGTGAAACCGTCACGACGGGGTCAGTCGACAACCTTGCCGTCCGCGCCAACCTTGACGGTCTGCTCGTTGTCGGCGCCCGCCACCTTGATCTCGTACTGTACCGCAGAGCCGTCCTTGGACACGTCAGCCTCGAAGGCCTTGCCGCCAGGCACCTTCTGTTCGGCGATCGCCAGCGCGTCCTTGAGCGTGGTCTTAGCATTCTGGAAATCGGCAGGCTTTAGCCGGGTGAAGTACCGCTCGATCGGCTGGTTCTCGGTCTTATAAACTTCGCCCGTGTCGGCGTTGATGTAGTGCTCGACGAGCTTGCCGCTCGGGTAGACCACTTTGATCTCGTAATGCGCCGGGTCCTTGCCCTCGACGTTCTCGAAGTCGGCGTCGATGGCACGGCCGCCTTTCTCCTCGCCCTTGCCCTCGGCAGCCATCAGCGCCTTCGTCAGGCTAACCTTGGCCACCTTCGCAGCCTGCCATTCCTTCATGTCACCATTGGTCCGCATGGCAGGTGCATTGGTGGCTCCTCCAGCAGTCGATGGCGTACCCGGCGTGGGCGCGGGAGCCGGGGCGGTGGTCTGAGCCAGGGCAAGACCGGTGCCGAGTGCGAGTAGACCGGCGGTAGCGGCAAAACGCTTCAACATGCTGGTATCCATCTTCCATGTGATAGTGAGCCGAAGCCCGGGCAAAGAACGCGGTTCTGCGGATTGCGTTCACTGCAAGTGGCGGGGCTTGTCGGAAACGCGAACGTGCCGTCGTTCGCAGATCGCCAGCCATCCCTGATCCAAAAGGCCCTTCGCCGCGCGCTTCCCATGGGGAGGCGGGGGCGATAGCACTCGGAGCGCCTGACAGAATGGCACCGAGCGGAGTTTTGAGTTTTCGTTTGGCATGGCCAGGCCGCGTCTTCCCGATGATCTCGGGGATGAGATCGCTCCGCTCCTTCCACCGCCTCGGGCCCGTCCGAAGGGTGGGCGTCGTCCGATCGAGAACCGGGCCGCACTTGCGCTGGCCTGACGTCGCAGGTCCTGCGCGATCCGGCTTGGCACGGACCGGTTCCGCCGGGTGATCCCGAAGGACCTCAGGCCATTCCCGCCGCCCCCGTGGGCAGACAGGGTAAGAGCGGCCGACGAACTTGCGCGATCGCTCGCGGAGGATGAGGTGGAACGGTCTGCCGGCGAGGGGCGACGTCAGCCCGGTGAGCGTGCCGACGGCAACGGTCGAGAGCCACCCGTCGGCACGATGCGCCACGGCTCGTCCGAGGCCGACGGGATCGCGATTTTCTCAGCGGACAGCCACTGCGCTTCGGCAAGGCAACCGCCTCGCGTTTGAACGCAGGTGCGAGCGCGCTCATAACCATGTCCGGCCGATCACGTCGCGATGCCGACATGGGCTTCGCTCAGGCGCCGTGCGGGCCCGGTGATACAATCCCCGCTTGATTCAAGCGGAAACCGTCTCACTTATTCGTGCAGAGGCCCTGCGGCGAGAGGCGGTGATGATCGCGCGGATCGCAGTCGGTGGAGAGAAACGACGCCCATTCGGCCGTGGTCCCGTAGAAGGCGTTCCGGTCGACGTCGCCGCGCACGCCCGGCACCCGGCCCGTCGACGTGAACTGCCACAGCATCCACTTGCGCCGGGCATAGCGCTGCTCGGGCTCGGCCGCGGTGGAGCGGACCCAATGGGGATAGTCCGGCAGCTCGTTCTCGAGCACGTCCTTGTGGAAGGTGATGTCGGTGTAGATGATCGGGCGCTTGCCGGTGTACCGCTCCATCTCGTCGAGCATGTACTGCACCATCGCGAGCGCCTGCGCCTTGGGCAGCTTCTTTGGGCAGAGCTGGGAATGGCCGTTCCACTCCACGTCGAGGACGGGGGGGAGGGCGGTGGGGTCGTTGGGCACGTTCTTCTTGAACCAGGCCATCTGGTCCTGCGCCGAGCGGCACCAGAACACGAAGTGGTAGGCCCCGCGCGGCACGCCGGCCTGCGCCGCTCCGTCCCAGTTCTCGCGGAACCGCTCGTCGACGTGGTCGCCGCCCTCGGTGGCCTTGATGAAGGCGAACTGGGTGCCGGCCTTGCGCACCGAGGCCCAATCGACCCGGCCCTGCCACTTCGAGATGTCGATGCCCTGGATCGGGTGGCTCTTGGCGCGGGCGACGCCGGGGTGGGGCTTCACGTCGCCCTTGTCGGGATAGAAGTCCGTGGTGCCGCCCGCGCAGGCCGCCAGCCCCGCCATCAGCGCGATGGCAGCGGTCCGGCGCATCCAGGCGCCGGGGCCGCGACCCGTCGTCGGGGGGCGCTCGTTCGTCAGAGACATCGAACCCACGTCCATCACCCTACGCGCCACGCACTTCGATCATGCAAACACCTGGATCATGGATGCCCGAGCGCAGTTAACAGACGTTTGCCGAGATTGAGGCAGATTTCCGGAAGCCGTTGCCTGTGAGCAACGTGTGGACATCGCCCCCCCGCATGGATCGCACGATGACGCGGACCCTCTTCACGATCGGCTACGAAGGGCTCGACCCCGAGCGCCTGCGCGCCGCCCTCACAGGGGCCGGCGTCACCCGCCTCGCCGACGTCCGGGCGGTGGCCAATTCGCGCAAGCGCGGCTTCTCGAAGACGGCGCTCGCCGCCTTCCTCGAGGACGGCGGCGTCTCCTACGATCACCTCCGGGCACTGGGCACGCCCAAGGCCGGCCGGCAGGCCGCCCGGGCCCACGATGCCGGCCTCATGCGCAGGATCTATTGCGAGGCGGTGCTCGACACCGGCGACGGCGGCCTCGCCCTCGACGCCCTGGCCGACCTGGCGGCACGGGGACCGACCTGCCTCCTGTGCTTCGAGCGCGAGCCGGAGCGCTGCCATCGTCGCATCCTGGCCGAGCGCCTCGCCGAACGGGGCTTCGCGGTGGTCGACCTGTTCGGTTGAAGGACCGGCGACGACCGCTTGCATGGCGCTTGCGCAGGCAGGATCGCAGCGGGCGAGACCGGTCCGTTTTATCGACTTGAGATCATTGACAATGACTCTACGTCATATCTCTCTGTGACGATTGCGGACGGCGGGCGTAGTGACGGGGATGACGCGCAAATCCCTGGATCACACCCTCAGTTTCCTGCGCTCCCTGGACCGCACGGCCAGCAGCGGCGACGTGGCGGATCTTCTCCTGGCGGAACTGTCCGACCTCGGCGTCACCCACGTGATGGCCGCGACGGTGCCGACACCGGGCACGCCGGCCCGGCAACACCAGAACCACGTCCTGCTCAACACCTTCCCCAGCGAATGGGGCCGGCGTTATCTCTCGCGGGGCTATGCCTTCCACGATCCCACCGTCCGGCGCCTGGGGACGAGCGCGATCCCCTTCGCCTGGGGCGACGTGCGCGCGGCCACGGACGACGCGACCGCCTGCCGCGTGATGGACGAAGCCGCCGAGTTCGACCTTCGCGAAGGCCTGACGATCCCGCTCCAGACCCTGGACGGGGAGATCGCGGGCTTCAGCGTCTCGGGCGAGCGGCTCGGGATCGACCCGATCGACCGGGGCATGCTCCAGCTCGTGGCCACCTATGCCTTCGGGCACCTGCTGCTGCTCAACGGGCAGGGGCTCGCCGCGCCGGTGCGGCTGGCCCCGCGCGAGCGCGAGGCCCTGCAGTGGGCCGCGGAGGGCAAGACGGATTGGGAGATCGGCGAGGTCATGGGCATCTCGACCCACGGCGTCGATTTCCACCTGCGCTCGGCCCGTAGCAAGCTCGGGACCACCAACCGCACCCAGGCCGTCGCCATGGCCCTGCGCCGCGGCCTCATCATCTGACGGCCGGCGGGACAGCGCGCGACGAGGGCGGCCGCCCCGCCGTCGCCATCATCTCGTGGGAGCGGCGGGCCCGATGAGGCTCGATCACGACCCGACGGCGCGGGACAGCGCCTGGCGCCGCTTCGCCGTCGCCTTCGCGCTCGGCAGCCTCGTGCTCGGCGCCGGCGCCATCGGCTTCGTCGCGGCGACCGATCCCTACGGCCTGCGCGCCGCACCCGGGCGGGCGCCCGGCCCGCTCATGGATTCCAACCAGCGCTTCCTCTATCCGCAGATCGTGCGCGGAGGGGCCTACGACTCGGCCGTCATCGGCACCTCCACCGCCCGCCTCCTCGATCCGCGCGACCTCGACCGGGCGCTCGGCGGACGCTTCGCGAACCTCGCGATGAATGCCGCGACGCCCTTCGAGCAGCGCGCGATGGCCCGCCTCGTCCTGGCGCAAGGGGCGCCGAGGACGATGCTGCTCGCCCTCGATTCGACCTGGTGCGAGGCCGATGCCGACACCCGCCTCGTGACGCCGCGACCGTTTCCGAACTGGCTCTACGAGCCCGATCCGTCCCCCATGATGCGGCACCTCTCCGTTCTGCGGCAGGTGAACTGGCAGAGCCTCGTCACCGGGGCGGACGTGGTGCTGCACCGCATCGGCCACCGGCCCGCGCGCATCCGCAGCGACGGCTACGCCGTCTTCACCCCACCGGACGAGCACTACGACGCCGCCCGCGCCGCCCGGCACATCCACGGCGGCACCACGGCGGTGGAGGGAGCAGAGGGGGCAGAGGAACCCGGCCGGGCGCCCGAGGTCTCGCAGGCGATGCCCGCCCTCGACTGGCTCGATGCCCTACTCGCCGCGATGCCGAGCGCGACCACCAAGCTCCTGGCCTTCATGCCGGTCCATGTGGCGGTCCAGGGCCGCCCCGGCACGGCCAGGGGCGCCCGGGAGGCGGCCTGCAAGGCGCGTGTGGCCGCCATCGGCCGGCGCCGCGGCGCCACGGTGGTGGATTTCCGGATGCCGTCCCCCGTCACCACGCAGGACCGCAACTATTGGGACCCGCTGCACTACCGGCTGCCGGTGGCGGCCCGGATCGTCGAGGCCCTGGCCCGGGCCCGCACCACGGGCGCGGACGATGAAGCGGGATTCTTCCGGGTGCTCGCCCATGCTCCGGCCGAGGCGGCACCGGCCGAGCCTGCCCCAGACGGAGCCGAGTGAGGGTCGCTTCGCTTCAGGTCGCGGCCCGCTCGGCCTCGGCCCTGGCCCAGCCCTCGCGGGTCTCGGCGGCGAAATCCTGGAAGCGGCCGGCGGCGACGGCAGCGCGGATGCCCGCCATCAAGTCCTGGTAGTAGGCGAGGTTGTTCCAGGTCAGCAGCATCATGCCCAGGATCTCCTCGGTGCGCACGAGGTGGTGGAGATAGGCGCGGCCGTAGTCCCGCGCCGCCGGGCAGGCGGAGGCCTCGTCCAGCGGCCGCGTGTCCTCGCCGTGGCGGGCGTTGCGCAGGTTGATGCGGCCGTGGCGGGTGTAGGCGAGGCCGTGGCGCCCGGCCCGGGTCGGCATCACGCAGTCGAACATGTCGATGCCCCGCTCCACCGAGCGCAGGATGTCGTCGGGGGTGCCGACCCCCATGAGGTAGCGCGGCTTGTCCCGCGGCAGGTGCGGCTCCACCGTCTCGATCATCGCCAGCATCACGGCCTGGGGTTCGCCCACCGCCAGCCCGCCCACCGCGTAGCCCTTGAGGTCGAGGTCGACCAGCGCCCGCGCGCTCTCGACGCGCAGGGCCGGCACGTCGCCGCCCTGCACGATGCCGAACATCGCCTTGCCCGGCTGCTCGCCGAAGGCCACCCGGCAACGCTCGGCCCAGCGCAGGGACAGGTGCATGGCATTGGCGATGGTGGCCTCGTCGGCGGGCAGGCGCACGCATTCGTCGAGCTGCATCTGGATGTCGGAGCCGAGCAGCCCCTGGATCTCGATGGAGCGTTCCGGGCTCATGTGGTGGGAGGAGCCGTCCACATGCGAGCGGAAGGTGACGCCGTGCTCGTCGAGCTTCCTGAGCGCCGACAGCGACATCACCTGGAAGCCGCCGGAATCGGTGAGGATCGGGTGCGGCCAGTTCATGAACCGGTGCAGCCCGCCCAGCCGCGCCATGCGCTCGGGGCCCGGCCGCAGCATCAGGTGGTAGGTGTTGCCGAGCACCACGTCGGCCCCGAGGTCGCGGACCTGGCCCGGGTACATCGCCTTGACGGTGGCCGCCGTGCCCACCGGCATGAAGGCCGGCGTGCGGATGGTGCCGCGCGGCATGGCGATGGCACCGGTGCGGGCGGCACCGTCGGTGGCGTCGACGCGGAAGGTGAAATGTTGCGACATCGGCGGTGTCATACGGGCAACGCGCCGACACGGGCAACGTCGGCGAGCGCAATGCCGCCCGCTATCGGGGCGCGGCGGGAAACAGCAGGCTCGAATCCCCATACGAGTAGAAGCGGTACCCGCCCGCGATGGCATGGGCGTAGGCCGCGCGCATGGTCTCCAGGCCGGAGAAGGCGCTGACCAGCATGAACAGGGTCGAGCGCGGCAGGTGGAAGTTGGTCATCAGGGAGTCCACCGCCCGGATCGGCGTGCCCGGCGTGATGAAGATGTCGGTGGGCCCCGAAAAGGCGTGGAGCACGCCCTCGGCATCGGCGGCGCTTTCCAGGAGGCGCAGGGCGGTGGTGCCCACCGCGACGACGCGGCCGCCGCCCGCGCGCACGGCGTTCAGGGCCTCCGCCGTGGCCGCGTCGAGCACGCCGATCTCGGCATGCATCCGGTGGTCGGCGGTATCCTCCGCCTTCACGGGCAGGAAGGTGCCGGCCCCGACGTGGAGCGTCACGCTGTGGCGGGCGATGCCGGCGGCATCGATCGCGGCCAGGAGCGACTGCGAGAAATGCAGGCCGGCGGTGGGTGCGGCCACCGCGCCGGGCTCGCGGGCGTAGACCGTCTGGTAGTCTACGGCGTCCCGCGCGTCGGCCGGGCGCTTGCCCGCGATGTAGGGGGGCAGCGGCAGGGTGCCGGCCAGGGCGATGGCCGCATCGAGGTCCGGGCCGGAGGCCTCGAAGCGCAGCACCACCTCGCCGCCCTCGCCCTTCTCGACGATGCGCGCGGTCAGCGGCTCGGACGCATCGGCCCCCAAGACGAGGCGGTCGCCCACCGCCAGTCGCTTGCCCGGCCGCGCGAAGGCGCGCCAGCGGTCGGGCGCCTCACGCAGGTGGAGCATCGCCTCCATGCGCAATCCGGTCGCGTTCTTGCGGTGGCGGATGCCGTGGAGCCGGGCGGGAATCACCCGGGTGTCGTTGAAGACGAGGGCGTCGCGGGGGCTGAGCAGGCTCGCCAGGTCGCGCACGACCCGGTCCTCCGGCGGTGCCCCGGGACGCACCACGAGGAGCCGCCCCGCATCGCGTGGCTCGGGTGGCCGCAGGGCGATGCTCGCCTCCGGCAGGTCGAAATCGAACAGGTCGACGCGCATGGCGCGCCAACAGCATGGTTTGTGTGCCGGGATCAATGGCGCCCGGTTGTCGGGCGAGGCCCGACGGGGCGGTCCGCCCGTTCGGGCGGTGATCGAACAATCGGTGCCGTCCGGGAGGCATCGGGCGGGTTCGAAACCTGCGTCCAACCTTGACGTGTGGGTATTCCCATGGAACCACCGGCCCGGCCTCCTGTTCTTGCCGAGGCGTTCCGGTGCCGAATTCTTCGCCCGGCGCACGCGAGAGGACCTTCATGCCCTGGTACGCGATCCGCCCGCGCGATGCCGCCGACCCGCGCTGGCCGCTGCCGCAGAGCCCGGTGATCACGCTGAAGGCGGCCGACCCCGACGAGGCCAGGGCCCGGTTCCTCGAAGCCTATCCGAGCCGGCCGTTCGGAACGCCGGGGTCACCCGTGGCCGATGCGGGAGAGGCCGGGCTCCACGAGGACGATTCCCTCGTCATCGAACCCTGTGACGCACCCGCCGCCCCGGATCAGCCATGACGGACGCTACCATGACGGACGATCCGATGGGGCGCGAGAGGACGGCGCCCGCGCGACGGCCCAGGCCCGTCGTCAAGCGCGTGACCCTGGACGGGCAGCTCTTGTCCTATTGGGAACGCGAGGCCTTGCGCCTCGACCAGCTCGCCGCAAAGGCGAGCTGGGGCTGGATCGCGCGCGGCTACGCCCGAAAGGCGGCCCGGGCTCGGGCACAGGCCGAACGCAGCCGCGCGCGCGAGGCCGAGCGCGCGCCTCGCGTGCCCGACGACGCGCCGTCCTGACCCACCCCATCGGAGCGGGCCCTCGATAGCCCGGGCTAAACCCTGTGGGCGGCGGTTCAACCTGTGCCGTGGCCTTGGCGCGCCGGCCTGCCGTATGACGCCCCTCGTCGGCGGTTCGCCGCCCCGGAGGTTTCGTTGGACCGCACCCAAAAGGCCGCCCTGGCCAGCGCCGGCATCGGCGCGGTGGTCACGGCCCTCAAGTTCGGCGCCTTCTGGCTCACCGGCAGCCTCGCGCTCTATTCCGACGCGCTCGAGAGCATCATCAACGTGGTCGCGGCGGCGTTCGCCTTCGTCGCCCTGCGCGTGGCGGCCCGGCCGGCGGACGAGGAGCATCCGTTCGGTCACCACAAGGCCGAGTTCTTCTCGGCGGTGGTCGAAGGCGCCCTGATCATCGTCGCCGCGCTCCTGATCTTTCGCGAGGCGGTCCATGGCATCCTGGCCCCGACGCCCCTCGACGCTCCGCTCGCGGGCCTGGCGATCAATGCGCTCGCCACCGCCGTCAACCTCGTCTGGGCCACGATCCTGCTCGGCCGCGGCCGGGCCTGGCGTTCGCCCGCCCTGGTGGCCGATGCCCGCCACGTGATGGCCGACGTCGTCACCTCCGGCGGCGTGCTCCTGGGGGTCGCCCTCGTGACGGTGACGGGAGTGTTCGTCCTCGACCCGATCATCGCCGGCCTCGTCGCTCTCAACATCCTGTGGTCGGGCTGGGGCATGGTGCGCGAGTCGGTGAGCGGGCTGATGGACAAGGCGGCCCCCCCCGAGATGGTGGGCGAGATCCGCCGCCTCATCTCCGACCACGGCGCGGGCGCCCTGGAGGCGCACGACGTACGCACCCGGCACGCGGGCCAGGCCACCTTCATCGACTTCCACCTCGTGGTACCCGGCGAGATGACGGTGCAGGAGAGCCACGAGATCTGCGACCGGCTCGAGACGGTCATCGAAGGGGCGGTGCCCGGCGCGGTGGTGGTGATCCACGTCGAACCCGGCGAGCACGCCAAGGCGCGCGGGCTGCCGGTGATCTGAGCCCGAGATCCGAATCGGCCGGCGGCCGTCCTCGATCCGTCGCGGCGGAGGACGGCCGCCGGCCGGAGGATCGTCTCAGGCGAGCAGGTCGATGGCGGAAAATCCCGTGAGGAGGTTGAGGCCGTCGAGGCGCAGGACACCGGTGGCGCCGTCCGTGGCGATACCGTTGGCATCGAGGATGAGGTAGCCGTCGCTGGCCCCGGCGACGAAGGTGTAGGACGCGCCGCCGGCGGCCGGGTTGTCGTGCGTCGTGTTGGCGTAGACCAGCAGCGCCATCTCGGCGCTGGTGACGCGGACGTCGGCGAACTCGCGGTAGTTCGCATCGTTGCCGGCGCCGTTGCCGGTCAGGATGAAGTCGAACCCGGTCTGGAAATCGGTGATCGCGTCGGCGGTGGCCGTGGTCTTGCCGGTGACGAAGGTGCCCGACAGGTCGCTGCCGAACTTGAAGCCGTCGGCCCCGGCGCCGCCGCTCAGCCGGTCGATGCCCTGGCCGGCCGTGATGTAGTCGACGCCGCCGCCGCCGCGGACGATGTCGTCGCCGGCGCCGCCGTTCAGGTCGTTGAAGCCGCCGCTCGCGCCGTAGTCGATGGTGTCGTCGCCGTCGCCGCCCTTGACGATGTCCGAGCCGGCGCTGCCGGTGATGGTGTCGTTGCCCTCGTCCCCGAAGATCCGGTCGTTGCCGGCGCCACCCTCGATGATGTCGGCGCCGTCGGGGAGAAGCGGGCCGAATGCGGGGGTGGGGGAGGTCGTCCCGACATCGATCTGGGTGGCGCCATAGAGCATCGTCGACCCTCCGTAGATCGTGTCGTTGCCCGCCCCGCCCAGGATCGCGTCCATGCCCGACCCGCCCACCAGGACCTGGGAGAGGGTGGCTTGGTGGTAGTCGAGGCTGTCGCGGCCCTGGCCGCCCAGAACCGTATCGCTGCCGGCGCTGCCGGTGATGGTGTCGTCGCCCCAGTTCCCGTAGATGCGGTCGCTGCCGCCACCGCCGTCGATGACGTCGGCCCCGTCGCCGTCGTCGACGTCCTCGACGATGATGTAGCCCTGCGGCGTCGTGTGGATCGACCCGCCGAAGATGAGGTTGGACCCCGCCCCGCCCAGGATGGCGTCCGCTCCCTGGTCGCCGCTGATGCGGGTTGTTCCCAACGAAGCCGCATAGTCGATCGTGTCGTCCCCGGAACGGCCGTAGACCGACCCGCCGTAGGCGACCGTGCCGCCGGACTTCGCATTGCCGGTGATGGTGTCGTTGCCGTCGCCGCCGTCGACGAGGCTGGCCGAGCCGCTCAGGATGACGTCGTCGCCGGCGTCCCCGTAGAGGTCGGCCCGCACCGTCGTGCTGCCGGTGTAGTCGATCCGGTCGTTGCCGTCGCCGCCATGGACGGTGTCGAGGCCGTTGGCGCCGAGGATGGTGTCGGCGCCCTGGTCGCCGTCGACGGTGTTGTTTCCGGTGCCGCCGGTGATGACATCGCCCTCGCTGCCGCCCTTCAGCACGTCGTTGCCGGCGCCGCCGTCGAGGCGGTCCGCCCCGGCGCCGCCCTCCAGGGTGTCGTTGCCGTCTCGGCCTTCGAGGATGTCGTTGCCGGCCATGCCGTAGAAGGTGTTGGCGGTGGCGTCGCCCTTGATCGTGTCGCCGCCGATGCTGCCGACGATCCGCTCGATCCCGACGAAGCGGTCGCCCGCCGCGAGGCCGGCGTTCTGCTCCTGGCGGACGAGGTCGATGACGGCGCCGGTCTTCACGGCGGCATTGGCGAAGCTGACGGTGTCGACCTCGGGCGCCGGGAACGGGAAGACCGGCGTCCCGCCGGATTTGGGCAGCTGGCCGCCGACGTAGACGTCGGCGCCGTCGGAATGGAGGAAGAGATCGTTGCCGGTGCCGCCCACGAGGCTGTCGTCGCCGGAGCCGCCCTGGAGCGTGTCGTTGCCCGCGCCCCCGTCGATGCTCACCGGGCGCGTGCCGGTGTAGCGCAAGTCGTCGTTGCGGGCGGTGCCCTGGACGACGAGCGGCGCCTTGCCCGTGAGGACGGGAGTCTTGATCGGCGTGATGGCGACTGTGGTCTTCATCGATCCCTCCTGAAGAATAGCACGCGTCGAAGACCCATTCCCACACTTGCGAGGTCGTCGTTTTTCGTGACGATAGGTCTTGATCGAATGTCTTCAGCAGTGATGTCGTCTCGGAATCTGCAAAGATGTGTCTCGACGCACGCGAACCGAGCGTCCGCCATCGAGGGTCAGGTCTGGACGGCGGCGGGACCGATCGAGACCACTGCGGGCGGTGTGGGTGAGCACATCGGTTCGAGATCGTGGGCGGCCGAACCGGCCCTCGTCGGGCACGATCGATGATTCGGGGCTCGACGGGCGGTGGGCGGGAGGGTGCTGCGATCCCCGCCTCCGGTCACCCGTCGTCGACCGTCGGCCCGAACACCGTCTCGAAGGCGGCGCGCAGGGCCATGTCGACCTCCTCCATGCTGACGAGGTGGCCGAGGTCGACGAGGCTGGTGACGCCGTGCCCGGTGATGCCGCAGGGGACGATTCCGGAGAAATGCGAGAGGTCGGGCTCCACGTTGAGGCTGATGCCGTGGAAGCTCACCCAGCGCCGGACCCGGATGCCGATGGCCGCGATCTTGTCCTCGACGCCTGCGCCCTTCTCGGGCCGCCGCACCCAGACGCCGACGCGGTCCTCGCGGACCTCGCCGCGGATGGCGAAGGCGTCGAGGGTGGCCACGATCCAGGCCTCCAGCGCCGCCACATAGGCCCTCAGGTCGGGTCGTCGCCGGTTGAGGTCGAGCATCACGTAGGCCACCCGCTGGCCGGGCCCGTGGTAGGTGTATTGCCCACCCCGCCCGGTCGTGTGGACGGGAAAGCGGCCAGGCGCGACGAGGTCGGCCTCGCGGGCCGAGGTCCCCGCCGTGTAGAGCGGCGGATGCTCGAGAAGCCACACCAGTTCCGGAGCCTCGCCCGCAGCGATGGCCGCGGCCCGGGCTTCCATGCCCGCCACGGCCTCCTCGTAGGGCACCGGCGCGTCGCCGATCCGCCACGCCACCGGGCTACCCGGGCGGGTCGGGGTGAAATCGCCGGCGCGCCGGGCCGATCGCAAGGTTTCGTTTACCAAGGCTTCACCATCGGGCGTGGACAGTCGGCGCGAAGAGCCCGCCGGTGTCCGGCCGCTCGGGCGACGGGAGACGGGCGCGTGTCGGTTCTGGAAGACCTCAAGGTCGATCTGACGGTGGTGCTCGGGCGCAGCCACATGCCGCTGCACATGCTGCTGCGCATGGGCCGGGGCGCGGTGATCGAACTCGAATCCACCGAGAGCGATATGGTCGAGATCCTGGCCAACGACCACCCGATCGCGCGAGGCCAGATCGTGGTGACGGGCAACCGCATCTCCGTCGAGATCACGCAGCTCATCCGCAAGGCCGAAGTGGTGCGGCTGCCCGGCGTCACCATCGGCGAGGGCGCCGTGCCGATCCTGGAGAGCGGCGTCGACTTTCTCTGAGGCCCGTCGCATCGTGCGCGCAGCTATTCTTCGCCGTTCGTCGGTCGGGGGCCAAACGTTTGCGCCGCCAAAGGCTTGAGACCGGGCACGGCCCGATCCGGGCATCGTTTCCGGGCCGGTCGCGAAACGGGGCGCTTGTCGGGGCGGAATCGATCTGTTATCCGCTGCGCCGCTCCACACGGAACCGCCGACGTCCTCCGGGACACAGGGACGGACCTTCGTGGCGACGATGCGGCCATGGCGGAATTGGTAGACGCGCTAGCTTGAGGTGCTAGTCCTGCAAGGGGTGGAGGTTCGAGTCCTCTTGGCCGCACCAACTTGTTTTTGTTGGTGTTTTCCCCTCAATGATCTGAAGTCGGCATGCGTGCCGACCTATGTTTTGCAAAACTTTTTGCGGACGATGTTCACTTAGCGTTTCGCCGGTGGGCATCCAGCTTGACGATGGCGCTCTGCGCCAGGGACCGTGTTCGGGCGAGATAAACCTCCAGGATCTTGGTCACGGACGCGAGGGTGTGACCCGTGATGGTCGCAATTTCCTGCGGCGTGCATCCGGCCTCCGACAGCATCGTGACCGCCGTTCCGCGCAGGTCGTGGAAGTGGAGATCCTCGGCGATCCTGGCCTTCTCGAAGGCGGACTTCCACGCGTTGTGAAAGGCGTTCTTCGTCCAGCTCTTCCCGTCCGCCTTCGTCAGTACCGTCACGGCCCGCCTGGGCGCCGCCTCGAGCGCCGTGCGCAGCGCCACCGTGCACGGGATCCACACCTTGCGCCCCGACTTGCCCTGCCGAAGAGCGATGGCCTCGCCGTCGAACGCCGACCACGGCAGTCGTAGAAGATCGCCCTGGCGCTGGCCGGTGTGGAGCGCCAGGAGCAGCGACAGCCTGAGCTCCGGCGTCGCCACTCCATCGAAGGCTGCGACGTGTTCGGGGAGCCAGATCAGCTCGGCCCGGTTGCTGCCGTAGGCGCGCTCGAACGTCGCAATCGGATTATGGGTGAGGTGGCCGCGGTTGTAGCCCCACGAGAAGACCCGGGCGAGCGCGGCGAGCTTGTTGTCGGCCGCCCGCGGCTGAGTGCGGGCAAGTTCGTCGTGCCAGCGCAGGAAGATCGCTCGGCTCCTCGGGTTCTCGACGTGCTTGAGCGGGGTCGCCCCCCATTTCGCTTCAACGGCATTGAGGTTTAGGCGCCCGATCGCGCGGGTGGAATCGGCGAGCTTCTCCCACTGCCGGGAGCCGCAGTACTGGCGGATCAGCCACATCACCGTGCCGGTGCCGCGCGCCTGGGCGACGGACCGGCCGGCCTCCTCTAACGAGGCGATGAACTCGGCGGTCCCCGGCACGCCGGTGAGGCGCTTTCCGCTGGCGCGGTGGTAGAAGTACTTCGTCGTCGAGCCATCGGCGGCGGTGTGGCTGACGGTGTTGATGCCCTTGAGCTTAACCCGCATGACCCGCCGCCCACTCCTCGAAGGATGCATCGGCACTCTCGAGAAGGCCCGAGCGGCGATCAAGGGCTCTATCGATCGCCTTGCGATCCCACCTGGTCGTCCCGGCCATGGCTCTGGGCACGATGCCCCGGCGGACCCAATCGTCGAAGGCCGCAAGGGATTCGCAGCCGCAATACTCCGCAGCCTGGTCGCGGGTGAGCCCGCGCGGAACGAGGCCGATCGGCAACGTGGTCACCCGTGCCTCCCGTTGGCCAACATCACCCGCACCCCGTCGTAGATCCGCAGGCCTGGCAGGTCAGACAGGTGCCGGCCCTGCGCATCGCGAAGCTGCCGCATGTCCCGCAGGTGTCACGGGTAAAGCCGCGTGATCGTGCGATCTCGTGGGCCGGAGGCGTGCCCGCAGCCGGTGCTTGCACCGCGGGAAACGGCTCTGCCTGCGCGCCCTCGAACAGGTGGGTGCGCAGGATGCGCTCGATCTCCGCAGCGGCAGACCCGAGCGCGGCCGGGTGGATGGTGCGCAGGACGGCGCCGTCGGTCACGACGATGGTCCAGGCGATGGGGGTATCCGTAGTCATGCACGCACCTTGGGCATGCTGTTGAAGGGTCGATTGAAACCGACCGATTTCCGATACCTCCCGGTCATGGTTCTCGTGCTCCTCTCTTTGATGAGGAGATCCAAGCCATGTCGATCACCACCTCGATTACATCCGTGGGGCTGCTGAAAGCGACGGAACTGATCCAAGCGGCACGCACCGATGCAGCGATTGACCGTGAGGCTGGCCCGCGTCTCGTCTCGGTCGATATCGGGCGATCGGTGGATGCCGAAACGCGGGAGCAAGAATCCTCTCGGCCTCTTCCAGCATCGCAGAGCCGAGTGGTCGACATTTTGGTTTGAGACGGTGCCGGTCGCGCGAACAGACCTTCCCGCCAAAGCGTTTCCTGCAAAACAGGAGCGCAGCGCATGTCGAACGAACGGAAGACTGATCCCGGATCCTTGGCGGAATCGAGCTACGATCAGAGCAAGGGCCGGCTGTCCCGTCGCCCAGAGGAAGGCCTCGCTTCCGGTCCGCAGGATTCTGTCAGCGGCGAGGTGCAAGAGACACCGGTCGAGCCGAGCGAGCGAGCCACCGAGGCTGTCGAACGAGCCCAGAAAGGGGAGGGATAGCGGGAACGTCCCTTTCATCATGCGCTGATCGCTTCAGGTCCGTGCCCGAGGCGCGCGGCGGTACGGACGATGGCGAGCACGTTCCGGCGCAGGTCCACATCCTCGATCGCGGCGTAGGCCTTGAGCAGTTCGATAGCGCCTGCTTCGACCTGCAGGCCGGACATCTCGGACGTGCCTTCCTCGCCGCCCTCGTTTAAAAGGGTCGACACCGGCACTTCGAGGTGCTTAGCGATCTCGTGTAGGCGGCCGGCACCGACGCGGTTCAGGCCCTTCTCGTATTTCAGGACCTGCTGGAACGTCACGCCGATGGCGGCGCCCAAGGCCGATCGGCTGACGCCCTTGCCCTTACGCAGCGTCATGATGCGCAAGCCGACGGTGCGATCGTCGTCAGTGGTGGCTCTCGTGGTCATGGGCTCGCTCCTCGTGGGTGAGAATGGCGGCGGTGCACTGTGTCAGGCGGCCTCGCTGCGATCGCCGGGGAAGCTGTCGTTAGCGGCGTCGAAGTCGGATGCCCGACGCGTCAACTCGTCCAGGATCGGGAAGAGTGCCGTATCGGCGCGGGCATCGAGGCCGCGGCGGAAATCGGCGAGGGCCACGGCTCCTCGGTCTGCCGCCTCACGCGCGGCCACGTAGAGGCGCTCGCGTGCCGTCATCGGCGCTGCGCCGCCCTTCGCCCACGTCGCCAGGGCTCGGCCGACGCTCTCATCGATCCGCCTGTCCAAAGGCACGGCCGCCCGATGCTGGTCTTGCAACTTGATCGGGATCGGCACGCCGGGGTTGGTCGGCGCCAGGACGAACGACGTCGTCAGCTCGTAGGGGAATCGCTTCTCAACGATGGGCACCCACCGCTCGGCGAGCGGTAGATCCTTGGCGGCGGTGATGACTGTCTTCTTGAAGTTCTTGCCGTTCCGGCCTTCTTCCTCGACCGTCTCCATGCGCATCTTCTCGTCGGCGCGCATGCAGATCACCAGGTGCGCCCGGCATTGGAGCAGGCGGGACACCAGGCGCTTGTGCCGGGTCTTGGGCTCCTTCCACGCGCCGATCGACGCCTTGTCGCGCGTCACGGCCTCGTCGAACCGCCATCCCTTCTCCTCGGCGGCGGCGCGCGACTTCACCACCGACTCGTCGACGATGACGTCGTGCATCTCCTGCAGTCCGCCGTCGCCGTCCCAGACGTGGGAGAAGCTGTCGACCAGGATCACCTCGAAGCCGGCGGCGTCCGCGGCCGCGATCGTGTCGCGGTAGGCCTCGGGCGTGAACGGTGGGCGCAGGTCGCAGTGCTGGAAGCCGAAGACGGTCTCGGAAGGCTTCTCCCCCGGCGCCGGCGCGTAGTGCTTACCGCGGCCACCCTCGGTGTCGACGAAGGCGATCTTGCTGTCGTCGCCACCGGCGAGCCCGCGCCCGATCTTGAGGGCGGACAGGGTCTTGCCGCTGCCGGTCGGGCCGGCGAGACCGATGAGGAGGCCGACGCGATCACGGACGGCCGGTGCGAATGCGAAGGTCACGCCGCATCTCCAAAGCCATAGGGACGGTAAGGGCTGGTGGCGGGGTCGTAGTTGACGCCGGTGAGCTGCGGGTCGGACACCTCGCGCTCGGTCCAGCGGTTGGCCGCCCACTCCGGGTATTCGACGCGGATGATCTCGGCCGGGTAGCCGGGCCAAACCTTGGCCTCGAGGCAGCGGTTCCAGGTCTGGATCGCGACGTCGACCTTGCGGGCGCCGATGCCCATGCCAATCGCATCGGCCTCGGCCACCGACAGGCCGTGCGGCGCGTCGTTCTCGATGAAGGCCCACCGGAACCGCACGCGGCCGGCCAGGCGCGGAAGCAGGGTCTCCAAGGCCCGCACGTAGAAGGCAGCTTGCACCTCCATGCCCATCTGCTCGACGCGTCGGCCGAGGCCCTGCGGCGCAGCCGAGACGTTGCCGCTCTTCACGTCCCAGATCACCGCGCCGTGGTCGTCGATCTCGACCTTGTCCATCATGATCCGGAGCCACGCGCCGGATCGGTCCCGCACCACCGCGACGACCTCGGCCTGCGCCTGGGCGAAGCCTTCGCAGCCGGGGATGAGCGCCATGCGGGTGACGAAGCGGCCGGCCATGGCCTCGGCCTTGTCGATGTCCGGCTTCAGGATCGGGGCGTTGCCCTCGGCGTAGGCGGCGGCCCGCGCGGCCTTGGCGTCCTTCGTCCGGTAATCGTCGGCGTCGATGATGACGAGGTCGGCGCCCTGGCCGAGGATCAGCTTGTGGACCGCTGAACCGTTCTCCGTGATGCGGCTGGGATCGACCTCGTCGTCGGGGGCCTTGCCGAGGCGCGGATGCTCGGCCCAGGCGTGCTCTGGACTGTGCGTCAGGAACAGCTTGGCGATCGACGACGACAGGCTCGGCTCGGGCGCCGGATCGGCGTGGTAGACCTTGGCCGGCATCCGGTAGAGGCCCGGGCCGGGCACGCGGCCCTCGGTGTGCTCGATGATGTCCATGGTGTTCACTCCGCGGCGTCGGACAGGGGGCCGGGCGAGGCCCGGCGGACGAAGACGCGCGTCGTCTCGTTGACGGCGGCGAGATGGCGAGGATCGAGCGGTGCCTCGATGGGCGGCGCAGGGAAGCCGGCGGCGGCGTTGACGGCGGCGGCCATGAACTCGGCGAGCCACATGCGCACGGCCGGGTCGGCGAAGACGGGAAGCACCATGGCGACGGGGCGGCCCTGAGCGTCGACGATGACGGCCTCGGACGAGGACCGCACCGCGTAGGGGCCGGGGAACCCGGTGGCGGAGAGGAGGGCGCTCACGGCCACACCCTCCACCCGAAGAGCATGGCGGCCGCTGCGAGCACCATGGCGGGGACGAGGGCGACGAGGCGGGCCGTGTGGCCGGCCAGGACGCGGAACGTCTCGACCGGATCGGCCGGTGTGGCCAACATGCGGTTCACGACGTCAACGAAGGCCCAGAGCGCGCCGAAGATGATCGGGACAAGGGAAAGGGCGAGGCAAGAAAGCTGAGGGTCAATCATCAGGGCTAGCCTCCGCCTGGGCGAGCTTGGCGCGGCCGGTGTCGGTCAAGACGGGCTTGGCTCGGGATCCGTGGCCGGATGAACCGGATCAGGGCGGATCGCTGGAGCGCGGCATACTTCCTGGCAGTGGCTCGGCGTCCCTCCGCGATGGTGCGCAACGACGTGATCGTGTCGACATGGCCGATCATCACGCGGCCCTTGATAGTCCGATTTCGAACGCGTCAAGCCGGTGCTCGACGTTGGAGTGGGCGACCGGCGCGTCCGTGGGGTCATACCGCTCGACGCCGTAGGCCTCACAAGCGGCCCAGAGGCAGCCGGGAAGGTCGGCGTTGTAGGCGTCGCGCCACCAGTCGACAGCGGCATGAAGTGCGGCACAGGTGACGTCGGCGATGGTGCCGGACGCGAAGTCGACGCGATGGACTGATGCCAGAGGGAAGGGCGTTCCGTCGGCGACGCTGCGGACCGCCTGCGCGAAGCTCAGGCCAGCGCGGTCCTCCTGGTGGTACAGGCCGTCCGCCGCTTGGCAGGTGATGAGGTGAGAGACGAGAGGCACTGGCGAGACTCCATCACGATCTGCGATGGAAATAAGTAAGCATAACTTAATTTATTTAGCAAGCGCTTTTCGTAAGCCGAGCTTACGTCAGTAGCCAAAAGAGAGAAAAAGGCCGCTGTTGATAACCTGGCCAGGGCTGGACTCGCGATGGGATTGCCGCGATCAGAGGCATACTGAGAACAAAGAGCGAACATGTATGACTGGCGCACGGCTCGACGGTATGGACGACCTCGTGGCTCTAGGCGTCGCCTGCGAGAACTGTGGCCGGAAGCGGAGACTGGCCAAGTCGCACATCGTGCGGATGATCGGCACCGGCATTAACACCGTTGAGCAGCTTGGGCAGAAGCTTAAATGCCGGTCCTGCGCTGAGCGCGGCGTTATGAGCAAGAACATCACGATCACACCTTACTATCGGTGCGACATCGCCGCGAATGTAAAGGCTCTATGAAATTCCTAGCGCCTCTTCCCAAGGCACAACGCGATGGAGTCGCACGGCCGCGCGCTCGAACTCTATGTCCATCGGCGGGTTAAACTGCTCGACAATGACTTTTGTCGGGGTGCGTGACTTAAGACGCTTCAGAAATGCCTTGCCAGGCTCGCCGCTGTCGTCCGGCAGCATCTCAACGACGACATCGTCGCCGATCTGCGGCGCTCGGTTTGGATTGATGTAGAAGGTCGCGTTGGGGCGCCAAGCCGGATACATGCTATCGTTGCTTACCACGAGAGCGAAAAGCCCCTTGACGTTGGCGAGGCCCGGCGGGCGGATCGCGTAGTCGTTTTCCTGACCGTTCATCTGGAAATCGGCATCGTCTCCTCCGACCGCGATTCCGCGTACAGGCACGTCCCTGGCTAGACCTTGAAGGCTAGATATGGGCGGGGCCGACACGGCCTGCCGGACATTCTGCTCAGAAACGTCAAGGCCATAAGCGAAGCGGTTCCGAAGCGTCTGTCCAGCTGCTGCGGCAATCTTCGGACCAGCAGCGCCGGACCTCTCTATCGCTTCCTTAAACGGCGGTTCGTTGAGGACGATGTCAAATACGTGAGCTACTCGAAGGAGATTTTCGGGCGACGGCGTAGTTGTTCCCGATTCCCACTGCGAGATCGCCGAGGGGCTGATGTCCAGCATCCGAGCCACGCCGACCTTCTTCAGGCCTTTGGCCTCTCGCGCCTTGCGGAGTGCATCGCCTAGCTCGTTCGCCATGTGAAACTGAATAAGCGTCACTTACCAACTTTCAAGTTAATTCTCGCTTGTGCGCTATCGTAAGCCGTGCTTATGATGAGAACATGAGTGAAGCAGCCCTTAAAAAAGCTATCGAGTTGGCGGGTGGCCATGCTGCTCTTGCCCGGTCGTTGGGCATCAGCTCCGCGGCAATCAGCCAGTGGCAATCGTGCCCACCTTTAAGGGTGCTGAAGGTCGAAGCTGCGTCTGGCGTTCCCCGCCACGAGCTTCGCCCCGACCTCTACCAGTCGCCCGCGTCGGGAATGGTCGGGCCCTCCGAAGTGAGCGTCGCGTAATGGCTGCTATTGCTGCCGTCACCGGCCTCCTCGCCATTGTCCTCCTCGACGGCATGCATCACGGGCTGAGTATCCGCGCTTCTGGTTGGCCTCGTCGTCATGCTCATCGGCCTCGTTGCGTTCTGCCGCTGGGCGTGGACGCTATGAGCGCCGGGCTCAGCCGGCCGATCGCCGCGACCGTACAACGCCCCCTCGTTTCGACAGGCGGTTGCGGCGTCCAATCCCGAGATCACGCTCGTGGAAGGCGTCAGCCTCCGGTGCGTGAGCGAGCCGGCCGGACCCATCGCAATCTGACCCCGGCCGGCTCGTCCCTTTCCATGCGCCATCGGCTGATGCTCCCCAGCCAGCCCGATCGCGCCCTGTACCTGCGTTCCCTGCTGAACCTCCTGCATCTCCCTGCCCCCGCTGCCGTGCTCACCGTCGGGAACACCACGCGCGTTACCGAGCACGGCGTTGGCTCCGCGATCCTAGTCTTGGCCGAAGCGGGCGAGTTCTTTGGCGAGCGGTGGATCGCACGGCCGCAGCCGGACCAGACCAGCTTGCTCGACGAGCAGAACGACGAAGATGGCGAGGAAGCAGGGTCCGGCGACGGTACGCCCGCGCCGGTGGCGGAGGCTGATCGCGAGTTCGGCGGGGAGGGGCCGGCAGATGAGCCAGCCCCTAAGCGGCAGCGTTGCACTGCCCGCGAAACCGTAGCGGCTTGAACTGTCATGGCCTCGCCCATCATCATCCGCCTTTCAGGCCTACCGGTCGGGAAGGGACGACCTCGCTTCGCCAAGGCGACCGGTCACGCGTTCACCCCCGGCCGGACGCGCTCCTACGAGAGTGCGCTTAGGCTCGCAGGGCAGGATGTGATGGGCGAGGCCGCCCCGATCGACGGGCCTCTTGCCGTGTCGGTGGTCGCTGTCTTTCCCGTGCCGATGAGCTGGCCGAAGAAGCGGCGCGCTGCCGCCCTCTCGGGTGATTTGTGGCCAACGATCATGCCGGACGCCGACAACCTGCTGAAGGTGCTCGATGCCCTGAACGAGGTCGTCTGGCGGGACGACAAGCAGATCGCCAAGGCGGCGATCGAGAAGCGGTACGGCGCCAAGCCTGAGCTGGTGATCCAGATCGAGGAGCTGGCGCCCGTCGTATCGTCGCCCGTCCTCTTCCCTGGCTCTGCCACGGCTGGGATCGCGGCATGATCAGCTACACCCGCCCCTCCGACCTTCCCGAGCCTGCGCAGCGCGTGGTGGCCTGGTGCCTCGCCGGCTGGACGCTGGTGGCCGAGCCGGGCCCGCGCGGGCGCCGATACCGCCTCGATCCGCCTCCGGCCCGCCGACCAGGCCAGGGGCCGGCGCCGCACAAGACGATCACGCCGAGCGCGGCCGAGACCGCGATCGGGAGCCGGTTCCTGGTCGGTCGCGGCGATGGGCTATTCGGTGACGCGCAATCGTGGACCGCCGCATGAAGCCCGGCCCCGTCTTCCGACCCAGCCAGATTCACGCCATGGGCCTCGCCCTCCTCGAGAACGAGCGCGCCGAGGCCCGGGCCCGCATGTCCACCGGCGCTAAGGGCCGGAAAATTTCCGGACCCTCCGACGCTCGCGACCGTATCGCCCGTCACTTCGGGATCTCCGGGCGCCAGCTCGAAAAGATCGGTGACGTCTGCCGCGCCGCCGAGGCCGAGCCCGACCGGTTCGGACCGCTCCTCGCCGAGATGGACCGTACCGGCAAGGTCAACGGCCCGCACACCAAGCTCCTGCGCGCCAGGGACGAGGAGCGCATCCTCGGACTGCAGCCGGTCGCCGGCCGCTTTCGCACCCTCGTCGTCGACCCGCCATGGGGCGAGGACAACATCTCGGATGCGGCCGGGCACGACTATGCCCTGATGTCGCTCGACGAGATCCGGGCCATGCCTGTCGGCGAGTGGGCCGATGACGACTGCCACCTGTACCTTTGGGCGACGAACAACACGCTCCAGGTCGCCTTCGGCCTCCTCGAGCCGTGGGGCTTCGCCCACAAGACGGTCCTGACTTGGACCAAGGCGGACATCGGATTCGGGCGCTACTTCAGGAACAGGACCGAGCACGTCATCTTCGCCGTGCGCGGCACGCTGCGCACCCGGGCGCCGGCGCGCGCCACGCCGACCGATCACGACTGGCCCGTCGGGCAGAACAGCGAGAAGCCCAAAGGCTTCTACGACCTGGTCCGCGCCTGCAGCTTCCCGCCCTACGGCGAGGCCTTCCAGCGGCTTGCCCGGCCCGACTTCGTGAACCTCTACCAGCCGGCGCCTGCGCCGCTGCTCGTGGCGGCGGAGTAGCGCCATGGGTCAAGCTTCCCCCGACTGGATCGCCGACCGCCGCGCGGCCGAGCACGAGTTCCTGGAGCGGTTCGCCGACCTGGAGGCCGTGCTGCTCCGGGTCGACGGCTACATCCGCCGCGCCGACGAGGCCGCGGCCGCGCTGGCGAAACTGCCGAACGCCAACCCGGCCGACCGTCAGCGCGAGGCGGCCGACCTCCGGCGGGTCGCATTGATCGCTGCGCATCATCTCGCCAACCTCGATCGCGTGCATCTCATCGAGGAGCCGTCGCGGATCGTGCGCTCGAACGGCCGGACGGCAGGGGCACGCCGATGACGTGGAGCCCGCAGCAGGAACAGGCACTGAAGGCCGTCGAGGCCTGGCGTACCTCGGACGAGACGACGCCGTTCTACCTCGGGGGCTATGCCGGATCGGGCAAGACGACGCTCGCCAAGCACCTGGCCGCCGGCGTCGACGGCGACGTGCTGTTCGCGGCCTCCATCGGCAAGGCGGCCCTCGTCCTGCAGTCGAAGGGCTGCGCGGACGCCTCGACGATCCACAGCCTGATCTACCGCGTCCGGGGCGGCCGGCGCGGCGGCCCGCCGACGTTCGAGCTGAACCACGACAGCCCGGTGGCGGAAGCCGACCTCGTGGTGATCGACGAGGTGTCGATGGTGGGCCCGGAGCTCGGGGCCGACCTGATGTCGTTCGGCGCCAAGGTGCTGGTGCTCGGCGATCCCGCACAGCTCCCGCCGGTCAATGGGGCCGGGTACTTCACCGGCCGCCAGCCCGATTTCATGCTGACCGAGGTGCATCGGCAGGCCGCGGACAACCCGATCATCCGCCTGTCGATGACGGTGCGCGAGGGCGGCCGGCTGTCGTGCGGCGCCTACGGCGAGAGCCGCGTGATCCGACGCGGCGCGCTCGGCCAGTCGGCCGTGATCAAGGCCGACCAGGTCCTCGTCGGGCGCAACGCGACGCGCCAGTCCGTCAACGAGAAGGTCCGGGCGATCCAGGGGCGTGATCCGGGCGGGCCGGAGAAGGGCGACCGACTCGTCTGCCTCAAGAACAACCGGCAGCTCGGTCTCCTCAACGGCGGCCTCTGGACCGTCCGCGACGTCGTCGACCACGACCGGGACGCGATCCGGCTTACGGTGAAGCCGCAAGATGAGGCCGATGCCGAACCGCTCGGAGTCGCGGTGCGACCGGAGTTCTTCGCCGGCACTGAAGCGAGCCTCGAGGCCGACGATCGCCGCGGCTTCGACGAGTTCACTTATGGCTACGCCCTGACCGTCCACAAGGCGCAGGGATCGCAGTGGGACGACGTCGTGCTGTTCGACGAGGCCGGCGCCTTCCGCGAGCACTCCCGCCGCTGGCTCTACACCGGCCTGACCCGGGCGGCGACGCGCGTCACGGTGGTCCAGTCATGAGCCACCTGCGTCAGGTCGACCTCGACTGGTTCGTCGCGGGTGATGTCTCACCCTTCGCGCTGGCCGGCTATCTCGCCGATCCGCGCGAGACCCGGATCCCGTTCTCCGTGCCGTTCGATGCCCGCTTCACGGTCACCCGCGAGGCCGTGCGGTTCCTGCGCGGCCGTCTCTTTGTCAGGGCCGTGGACTGCCAGGGCGAGCCCGACGACCTCGTTGCCGCCTATCTGATCCCCGCCATCGAGGGCGGATGGCTCATCGACTGGATCGCTTGGCACCCGCGATCGGGCCGCCTCGCCACGCTCGAGGGGTGCGTCGGGTTGCTCGGCGGCGATGCGATCTGGCGCGCCAGCCGCGACGAGCCGCTGGTGCTCGCGGCCGACCCGCGCGCCTGGCTGGCAGGATGGCGGACCGGCGCCTGCATCGTCGACGAGACGATCGCGCGGCAGCAGCTGCTCGAAGTGCCGGCGATCCAGGCGCCGGATGTGGAGGTGGGCCAGAAGCTCAAGGCGATGCTCGAGGAGGTCCGTCTGCCCCGCATCGTGGTTCCCGTCTCGGCGATCGGCACGGTGGCGGCATGACGGACGTCATCCGGTTAGACGACGCCGAACGACAGCAGCGGCAACAGCGGCGCAGGAGCCGGCAGGAGATCGACCGCGCCTCGGACTCGAGCGAGGATCACGGCCTGCCCATCATTAAGGTGGTGGCGAGCGAGCTGCCACGCGTCGTCGACGAGGCGGAGCAGGTGCTCATCAACGCGGCCGAGCCGATCTTCTCGCGGGCGGGCAACCTCGTGCGCCCGATCACCGACGTGGTACCGACCGGCGGCGGCCGCCTGGTTCGCATCGCCCGGCTGCGGCCGCTCGGGGCCGATGCCCTCACCGACGTCCTGGCGCAGACCGCGAAGTTCCAACGGTACGACGAGCGCCGGCGCGCCTGGGGCAACATCGACCCGCCGGCGAAGGTCGCCGCGACGCTCCTGTCCCGCGAAGGCAAGTGGCGCGTGCCGCCGGTGGCCGGCATTATCACCACGCCGACGCTGCGGCCCGACGGCACCCTGCTCGACAAAGCCGGCTACGATCCGGCGACGCGTCTCTACCTGATGCTCGACGAGACGCTCGAGATGCCCGAGATCCTGGAGGCGCCGAGCCGCGAGGACGCCGTCGACGCGCTGACGCTGCTCAAGGAGCCCCTGGCGGGCTTCCCCTTCGTGAAGGCGGTCGATCAGGCCGTGGCGCTGTCGGGCATCCTCACCGCGGTGATCCGGCCCGCTCTGCCCGTAGCACCGCTGCACGGCATCCGGGCGAGCACGGCCGGGACGGGCAAGAGCTTCCTCGTCGACGTCCTGTCGACGATCGCGACCGGCCGGCCCTGCTCGGTCATGGCGGTGGGTAAAACCGAGGAGGAAACCGAGAAGCGCCTCGGGGCCCTGCTCCTCGACGGCGCGCCGGTCATCTCGATCGACAACGTCAACGGCGAGCTCGGCGGCGACATGCTCTGCCAGATGACCGAACGGCCGCTGGTGCGCGTGCGCATCCTTGGCAAAAGCGAGGTGCCGGAGATCGAGTGCCGGGCGACGGTTTTCGCCACCGGCAACAACCTCACCATGGTCGGCGACATGACGCGCCGCGCGGTGATGTGCACCCTCGACCCGCGCGTCGAGCGTCCCGAGCTGCGCCAGTTCGACTTCGATCCCATCGCCAGGATCCTCGACGACCGGGGCGCCTACATCGCGGCGGCGATCACCATCGTGCGCGCCTACCGCGCCGCCGGCTCGCCGCCGATGTGCGGGCCGATCGGCAGCTATGGGGCCTGGTCGGATTCGGTGCGGTCCGCGCTGATCTGGCTCGGCGAGGCCGACCCCGTCGCGAGCATGGACATCATGCGCGACGAGGACCCCGAGCTCGTCGTGATCAGCGAGCTGTTCGAAGCCTGGCGCGCGGCCCTCGTCGTCGGTGCGTCCTACACCTCGATCCAGATCGAGGAGGTGGCGTCCGAGCGCTTCATCGAGGGCGCGTACATGCACCCCGATTTCCGGGACATCCTCATGCGGCAGGCCAACGCCGGCCCCGTGATCTCCACCAAGCGCCTCGGCCGATGGCTCACGCGGATCAAGGGGCGCGTCGTCAACGGCTGGCGCCTGGAGATGCTCGCCGATGCCAAGCGCGGCAATCGCTACGTCCTGGTCCAGGTCGATCGCGACGTCCAGGAGACGATGCTGTGACCCCCAATCGCAGCCGCCTGACCTGGGGTTTGGGGTGTTTCAGGGGTCGTTTCCACGCGCACGCGCGAAACTCGCAACTGCATCTTTTTCCATTCCTACTGAGAACCACCCCAAAAACCATACAAACCCTCACACTAAGAGAGAGGAGGAAAGGTTTAGCCGGATGAGCACACGACAGGGTGGCGCCGATCCTCCCTTGTCTTCTCGGCGATGGACCTGCGCGGATGTCGAGCTGTGGCTGCTGGCGGCCTTCCGGGCCATGCCGACGACGGCGATCTACGCGCCGCGCGGCAACACCCTGATGGCGATCGGTCCCGACGTGCCGAGCGCCACCTTCGACATCGTCTCGTTCTCAGGCACCGTGCTCGGCGACAGATCCAACGAACGCCGGGCAGTGCTGATCTGGGCGCGGTGCAAGGCGACGAAGGGCTTGGTCGGCGGATCGATCGCGCAGTTCTGCATCGAGACGGGATGGCGCCGGTCGACCTTCGAGGACCGCCGCCGCCGCGCCTGCCAGCGGATCGCCGACGCCAAGAACAGCGCGGATGCCGCAATCTCAGCCCGCGACAGCGACTTGACACCCGTAAAGTCGGCATCGGACGCCATGCAGACAGTTTGAGCACAGGGGCACCACCGTGACCGCGTCGGCCAATCCGTCGTCCAGCACCACCCGCACCGCCAAGAAGCGCATCGCCTCGGCCGCACGCCGGCAGGCACGCCTCGTCCTGCCGTTGCTGGCGCGGGACGTCGAGGTCGAGATGGGCGAAGGCCTGTTCCCGGATGCCGAACGGCCCGGCTGCTACCACTCAGCGCCGATCAACCGCCGCACCGACGTCCTGGCGGCCGAGCGCGCCTCGGGCCGCATCACGCAAGCCCAGCTCCTCGTGGGCCGGATGATCCAGGTCGTCTACGAGCGCGGCTCTGGCGCCCGCCTCGGATCGGCCGGCTGGGGGGAGGGTGGTTCGCGCGACCAGACAGTCGCCCACGAGCTCGCGATCATCCTGTCGATCGAGGACGCCCAGAAGGTTCGGAAGTTCACGGCCCGCGTCGAGCTGGCGATCGGCATGGTGGGGGCCCGGTTCCTCCGCCAGATCCTGGCCGAGCGCGTCACCTTCGCGACCTACGCGGCCCAGCGCGGCAAATCCGGCGACAAGGCCGTGGCGCAGGTCGCGGCACACTTCCGGTTCCTGCTCGAAGGCCTGACCGAAGCCCAGTACACGTCGAGAGCGTCGGCGGCGACGCTGATCCGGGACGAGTACGCGGCCCAGGCTGCCGATGTCGGCGATCGCCTGAAAAGGTCGGCAGCAATGGCAGCGGCGTAGGAGGCGGAAGCCATCTAATGGTCGAAATCTAACCCTTGGTACCCACCGCCTAAGGCCCGCTTCCGACCTTTTGCGGACCCTCGGCAAGTCCGATTCGCATCAGCTTGATGGAGGATGACCTACGTCCGGGTATTTGGGAAGCGGACGTTCGGCATTGCGCCTAGACCCACAACCAGAAGCACTCAGAGCTGCGCCTGTGTATCCGTGACGTGCTTGTAAGAACAAACCTCATCAGGCATGGCTCGCCTATGTCCGTGCGCCGCACCGTTACCGTCTCGATCACTCCGGAACAGGACGCGCTCCTTCGCGCCTTCCTCGCCTCGGGCCGCTACCGCAGCATCAGCGAGATTTTGCGCTCCGCGCTTCGCCTGCTGGAGCGGGACGAAGCGTCAACCCTCGCGGCGATTAGGAGCCCGGCTGCGCATGGCTAGGCGAACCGTGGCTAATTCGGTGGGCTGGGAGGCTGCGTTCCTAAATGGCGGTGAGATGGGCGCGCGGATGCAGGCTCATGATTGGTCCCGTTCCCCGTTAGGTCCTCTCGACGCCTGGCCTGCACCGTTGCGTATGACGGCGAGCCTCATGCTGAACTCTGCATTCCCGATGTTTATCGCTTGGGGCCAGGAGCTCGGATTTATTTATAATGATGCCTACGCAGAAATCCTTGGCAATAAACACCCGGCAGCGCTTGGCTGTCCATTTGAGGTAATTTGGTCTGAGATCTGGCCTGACATCAATCCCCTAATTCAGCGTGCCATGGCCGGTGAGGCGACGTTCTCAGCAGATCTACCTTTGCACATGATGCGTCGAGGGCAATATGAAGACACATGGTTCACGTTCTCCTACTCGCCAATCCGCGACGAAGATGGCCGCGTAGCAGGAATGTTCTGCTGCTGTATGGAAACGACAGCAGGCGTTCAATCACAAGCTGATCTCGCCGATCTGAATCTTGACCTCGAAAGGCAGGTGGCTGAACGATCTCGCGAACGGGATCGACTCTGGCGTAACACGCAAGACATTCAGGTCATCATCAACGGTGCTGGCGTCTTTCAGGCCGTCAATCCTGCCTTCACCGCGATCCTCGGCTGGGCACCTGAAGATGTGTACGGCAGGTCGGTGTTCGACTTTGTGCTTCCGGACGATGAGGCGTTGACCAACCGTGCGCTAGAGCTTGCGCGTGTCGAGAACCTGCCGGTCGTCGAGAATCGCTACCGCCACAAGGACGGAGGCTTCCGTTGGATCTCGTGGGTTGCTGCCCCCGAGGCGGAACTGATCTACGCCAGCGGACGGCACATCACGGCAGAGAAGGAGCAGGCTGAGACCCTGAGCAGGACCGAGGAGGCCCTTCGTCAAGCGCAGAAGATGGAAGCCGTTGGGCAACTTACCGGTGGGCTGGCCCACGACTTTAACAACTTGCTCGCAGGCATCTCCGGCTCCCTGGAGCTGATGCAGACCCGGATACAGCAGGGCCGCCTTACCGATGTGGACCGCTACATGACGGCGGCTCAGGGGGCGGCGAAGCGCGCGGCTGCCCTGACGCATCGGCTGCTCGCGTTCTCGCGCCGCCAGACGCTCGACCCAAAACCGACAAATGTGAACCGGCTCGCGGCCGGCATGCAGGAGTTGATCCAGCGTACAGTTGGCCCGAACATACAGGTCGAGGTCGTTGGCGCGTCCGGGCTCTGGCCGGCTCTGGTCGATCCCTCGCAACTTGAGAACGCACTGTTGAACCTGTGCATCAACGCTCGTGACGCGTTGCCGGACGGCGGGCGCATCACCATTGAGACCGCCAACAAGTGGCTCGATGAGCAAGCGGCCATCAAGCATGCCATTGCCGAGGGGCAGTACCTCTCGCTGTGTGTCACCGATACAGGCGTTGGGATGTCGCCCGAGGTGATCGCGCGGGCCTTCGAGCCGTTCTTCACCACCAAGCCGATCGGCGAGGGGACCGGCCTTGGGCTTTCGATGATCTACGGCTTTGCCCAGCAGTCGGGTGGGCAGGTCCGCATCTACTCGGAGGTTGGACAAGGCACCACGGTGTGCATCTACCTGCCTCGCCATTACGGCGAGGTCGCCGACGATGACGCCTCCATGAGAGCCTCCGACCTTCCGCGTTCCGAGCAGGGCGAGACGGTGCTGGTCGTGGACGATGAGCCAACTGTCCGCATGTTAGTGACCGACATCCTTGAAGACCTTGGCTACGCGGCAATCGAGGCGGGCGACAGTGCGACAGGCCTGAAAGTGCTGCAATCGGATGTGCGCATAGACCTCCTTGTGACTGATGTCGGGCTCCCCGGCGGTATGAACGGGCGGCAGATGACTGACGCCGCGCGGGTCCATCGACCCGACCTCAAGGTGCTGTTCATCACCGGCTACGCGGAGAACGCCATTCTTGGCAATGGGCAACTCGCGCCTGGCATGGCGGTGCTGACCAAGCCATTCGCCATCGACACGATGGCAGCGCGTATCCGCTCGATGATTGAGGCAGCGCGGGAGGCAGGGCTGCAACGTCGAAGCTGATGGTCCGCTATGGCTCCTAGGCGGAACGTCCGCTTCAGGCCGAAGGGTCAGGGTCCGGTTCCATCCTTAGCGGACTTCTGCTGGTCCTGGCGCACCGGCTTATGCGAATAACTTGCAGCCTGCACTGCTTACGGCGAGGCTGACATCGTCAAACTCGCTCGAAAGGTGCCCCATGTCGACTGAGCTCACTAAGGGACCGGCGTCATACTTTCCTTCGATCGAGAAGAAGTACGGACGCCCAATTAGCGAATGGCAGCAGATTGTCCGGGACCGACTACCCGCAAAGCACATGGATTTGGTGTCGATACTAAAGAGTGAGCATGGGATGGGCCACGGTCATGCAATCGCGGTCGTCGCCTATGTGCTATCTACGGGGAAGGGGTAGCTGCTTTCTGCCGCAAAGGTGGCGCGGTCGCTTTCTACACATCGCGAACGAGAGCGCTTCCTTGACCCGACGGGCGAACCGTTGCAGAAAGACAGCGTCGCGAGACGTGGGGGCCGCAGCCGAAGGGTTGGCGGCCCTTCGCATGTCCGCTCCTCTGGCCGGTGGCTGGATGCCGTGAGGCACCGGCGGCATCGCGGAACGCCGGGATCGTGCCCCGGACCCCGGCCCTCCCCATTTCGCACGGCGAACCTGCCCGACAGCTTTCGCGTTGGGGCGGCAGACGCGCGCGCGGCTTTTCTGCCACGATCGGACCACGATGACGGATCGCGAGCGAGCCGAACAGGTCCACGACCTGCTCCGCCAGGCCGACCGGCTCCGGGTTCCGGGCCATCGGCACACCGTCGAGACGTTCCTCGGCGAGATCGGCGACCTGCGCCTCGGACTACGCCGCCTCTACCGTGATCTGACCGGCGCCGACCTTCCCCGCGAGGCGGTTCCGCGCCGCTCGGTTGCCGCATCCTTCCAGCCCGGATCGATCCCCGGCACCCTCGCGACCGTGGCGTTCCGGGCCCGGCCGAAGGCGCTCGCCGCGCGGGCCTGAAGCCTCACTCGAAACCACTCTCAACGCGGCTTTCGAGTGAGCTTCGTCGTTCGGCCCTGATCGGCTTTCGCCCACGATGAGCCTGGGCGCACGATAATCGCCCTTCTCGGGCCTCCAAACCAGGGTTTTCGGCATGTCGGAGGGCGCCCTTATCGTGCGTCCGGCGACGGCCGTCTCGACCTCGGTCGACGGTCTCGATGCCGCCGCCGCCGGGTTCGCCGCGGCCTCGAAATCGGACGCCACCCGCCGGGCCTACGCCGCGGACTGGCGCGCCTTCACCAGCTGGTGCGCCGACCAGGGCGCGGACACGCTGCCGGCCTCGTGCCGCACGGTCGGCCGCTACCTGACCCACCTCGCCGGGCTCGGCCGGTCCGTCTCGACGATCGACCGCCGGGCCGCCGCCATCGCCGCAGTTCACCGCGCCGCCGGCCACACCGCCCCGACCGCGCTCGAAGAGGTCCGGTCGATCCTGGCCGGCATCCGCAACACGCTCGGCCGCCGCCCCGTCAAGAAACAGGCGCTGACCGCCGATCTCGTCGCCAAGGTGGTGCGCAAGATCAGGCCGGACCTCGCCGGGCATCGCGACCGCGCGCTGATCCTGCTGTGCTTCGGCGCAGCGCTGCGCCGCTCCGAGCTCGTCGCGCTCGACGTCGTCGACGTGGAGACGCACCGCAAGGGGCTGCTCGTCCGCATCGGGCGATCGAAGACCGACCAGCAGGGCAGGGGCCGCACGGTCGCCGTGCCCGACGGCAAGCTCAAGGTCCCGGCGGCCCTGGCAGCGTGGCTCGCCGCCTCGGGCATCACCGACGGTCCGATCTTCCGCGGCGCCGACCGCGGCCGCCTCTCGTCCGACCGTCTCACGGCCGGCCAGTTCGCCCGCATCGTCAAGGCACGGTGCGCCGCCGTCGGCCTCGATCCGGAGGCCTTCAGCGGTCACTCGGCCCGGCGCGGATTCGCGACGACGGCCGGGGATGTCGGCGCCGACCTCCGGCACATCGCCGGTCACATGCGGCACGCCAAGCTCGAGACCACCCTCGGCTACATCGAGGACGGCGAGCTGTTCCGCGACAACGCCGGCAAGGGGTTCCTGTGATGCCCTTGCCCGTCCACATCGAGCTCGCATCGAGCTCCGACGCCGCCCCGCTGTTCCTGGCGCTCGCCGGCGAACGGATCGTCTGGACGCCGGACCGCGATATCGCGGCCACCTTCGCCGATGCCCCGCAGGCCTGGGACGCGGCCTTCGCGCTCTCCCTTCCCGTCGTCCGGGTTCGCTGATGACGCCGCCCGCCTTCATGCGCTGGCTCCGCGAGTTCGCGGTCCAGGTCGCGGACGGCCGCCCCACCGCGGCGCAATGGGTCCAGGTCCTGGCGACGCTGGCCAGCGTTCGCCGCAACACCGCCGACCCGCGCGAGCTGCAGATCACCTTCCTCCCCGGCGGTGCGGTGCGCACCGACGAGTTCCGCCTCACAGGATGCGCGCTTTGACCGATCACGATGACGAGGCGGTCTACCGCTGCCCGGTTAGCGTCCTGCGGCGGGTCCCGGGCTCGACGATCGTCGCCAGTCCAGCGGCCCGGCGACGGATGCGCGTCAAAGTCATGGGCTGCGAGATCAGCGCCGGCGAGGACTCGCTCGGCGTCACGGGACCGGACCCCGCGAAGCTCTCGGCCGACGAGGCTCGCCGGTGCTTCGGCGTCGAGCAGGGAGCAGCGTGATGCAGCTCCTCGCCGTCATCCTGGTCTGCGCGTCGACGATCAGCCCGGCCGACTGCACGCGCGACACGGCGCTCGACGTCGTCACGCAGCCCGCGGCCCTGCCGATGGAATGCATCAAGGCCGGCGAACTCGTCGGCGCCTCCGCCCTCGACGTGCGCCGCGAGGATCGCCGCTACGTCATGGTCCGCTGCGAGCGGCGAAAGTCCAGCTGAGATCAGGACCCCAAGCAATGCCATTCCAGCCTGGCCAGAGCGGCAACCCCGGGGGCCGCCCGAAGGCCTCCGCACGCGTCCGTGACGCCGCGCGAGAGCACACCGAAGCCGCCCTGCAGGTCCTTATCGACATTGCGGTCGGCGGTACGAGCGAGGCCGCCCGGGTCTCTGCCGCCTCGGCGATCCTCGATCGTGGCTACGGCAAGCCCAGCCAGCCGGTCGACGGCGACGGCGAGGGCGGCGAGATCCCCGTCGGTCTGACCGTGAAGTTCATCCGGCCGCCCGCCATCCCCTGATGACGATCGAGTTCCCCGAGAAGCTCGCGTTCCTGTTCGAGCCGGCTCGGTACAAGATCGCCTACGGCGGCCGCGGCGGCGCCAAGTCCTGGGGCTTCGGGCGGGCTCTCCTGATCCTTGGGGCACAGCGTCCACTCCGCGTGCTGTGCGCCCGCGAGTTTCAGAACTCGATCGCGGAATCGGCTCACGCGCTCCTGGCGCAGCAGATCGACCTCCTCGGGCTCTCGCGCTTCTACGAGATCCAGGAAAAGCGCATCTACGGGACGACGGGGACCGAGTTCATCTTCAAAGGGCTTCGGCACAATGTGGCCTCGGTGAAGTCGACCGAAGGCGTCGACGTGTGCTGGGTCGAGGAGGCCCGCACCGTCTCGAAGTCGTCCTGGGACGTGCTGATCCCGACGATCCGCAAACCCGGCTCGGAGATCTGGGTCAGCTTCAACACCGAGCTCGAGGGCGACGAGACCTATCAGCGGTTCGTGAAGCGCCCGCCGACCGGCGCGCAGGTCGTCAAGATCGGATGGGAGGACAATCCGTGGTTCCCGGAGGTCCTGCGGCAGGAAGCGCTCGACCTGAAGGAACGCGATCCGATCGCCTACGAGACGGTCTGGGGCGGCAACTGCAAGCAGGTGCTCGACGGCGCGATCTACGCCAACGAGATCCTGGCGGCAACGCGGGTCGGGCGCTTCACGAAGGTCCATTACGACCCGTCGAAGCCCGTGCACACGTTCTGGGATCTGGGCCGGGCGGACAAGACCTCGATCTGGTTCGCCCAGATCGTCGGCTTCGAGTTCCGGCTGATCGATTACTACGAGAACCGCGGCCACGCGCTGACGCACTATCTCGACGTCCTGAAGGCTCGCTCCGAGCCGGAGGGTGAGGCTCCGGGCTACGTCTACGGGGAGCACTGGCTCCCGCACGACGCCCGGAACGAGTTGCTCGCCTCCGAGCGGACCATCGAGCAACAGATGTGGGCCGCCGGGCACAACGTCCGGATCACACCGAAGCTGCCGGTCGCCGCCGGCATCGATGCGGCGCGCCAGATCTTCGACCGCTGCTGGTTCGACGAGGACCGCTGTGCCGACGGCCTGCAGGCGCTGCGGAACTATCGCTACGAGGTTGACCCCGACACGCAGCGGTTCTCGAAGACCCCGCTCCACGATTGGGCCAGCCACGGCGCCGACGCCTTCCGCTACTTCGCGGTCGGGATCGCCGAGCCGCGCGAGGACGCCCCGCCGCCGTCCGGCCCCAACGACGTCTACGCCCGCCGCCGCCGCGAGCGCCACGAGCCGTCCGGGTCGGGATGGTCGACCTGACCCGTCTGACGGCACCCATGCACATCTCGGCCCGACCCCGTTCGGCTTTACCCCTCGCACATCACGGAACCGGCATGAACGACATCGACGACGATGCCGGCGCGCCTGGCGCCGACAAGCGCGAGGCCATGGACCGCGATGCCTTGGTCCGCAGGCTGAAGGCCTGGTACCGCATCGACCGGGACGCATCGGCGATCTGGCGCAAGGAGGCGCGCGAGGACTACGACATGGTCGCCGGTCGGCAGTGGTCGACCGAGGACGAGGCCGTGCTCAAGGAGCAGGGCCGGCCGCCGATCACGTTCAATCGCATGCTGCCGGTGATCAAGGCCGTGGCCGGCTCGGAGGTCAACAGCCGCCAGGACATCCAGTATCTGCCCCGCGAGATCGGCGACGCAGCCAAGAACGAGCTGCTGACCGAGGCCGGCCGCTACCTCGCCGACGAGGCGCAGGCCGAGGACGAGGAGAGCGACGCCTTCGTCGACTGCGCGATCACCGGGATGGGCTGGGTCGAGATGCGTCTCGACTACGAGACCAACCCGGACGGCGCCTACGTCGAGGACCGGGTCGACCCCCTCGAGATGATCTGGGACTCGAGCGCCCGCAAGCGCAACCTCGCCGACGGCCGCCGCCTGTTCCGGGCCAAGACGATGGACCGGGCCGAGGCCGAGGGGCTGTTCCCCGACGCAGAACCGACCGAGCTCGACGCGGCCTGGGCCGAGAACCGCGACGACGACGCCCACGACAAGATCGCACCGGGCGAGTCCCGCGCCGATCGCGGTCTCGATCGCGATGCCGGCTCGGGCAAGGTCACGATCGTCGAATGCCAGTGGTGGGAGCGCAAGCGCGTCGTGATGGTCATCGACCCGACGACGCGCGAGCCGACGGAGATGGACGAGGCCAAGGCCGCGACCCTGCTCTCCCGCGCCGCGACGGTCGGCATCACGATGCAGACGTACCGGGTGACCAAGCGCGTCTATCGCCGGGCCTTCATCGGCGCCACCGTCCTCGAAGTCGGGCCGGCCCCGGCCGGCGACCAGTTCTCCTACGCCTGCCTGACTGGCGACCGCGACCACAACAAGGGCACCTGGTTCGGCATCATCCGGGCCATGAAGGACCCGCAGCGGTACGCCAACAAATGGCTGTCGCAGACCCTCGACATGCTCAACCGCCAGGCCAAGGGCGGCATGATGATGGAGAAGGGTGCCGTTCCGGACCAAGCCGCGTTCGAGCGCAGCTACGCCAAGCCCGGCGGCATTTCCTGGGTCAACGACGGCGCCCTGATGGGCGGGCGCATGAAGGAAAAGCCCCTGCCGCAGCTCCCGGCCGGGCACTACCAGCTCATGGAGTTCGCGATCATGTCGATCCGCGATTCCTCGGGCGTGAACCTCGAGCTGCTCGGCCAGAAGCAGCAGGAGCAGGCCGGCGTGCTGGAGTACCAGCGCAAGCAGGCCGCGATGACGATCCTCGCCACCCTGTTCGATGCGCTCCGCCGCGCGCGCAAGCACATCGGCCGGGTCCGGCTCTACTTCATCCAGACCTACCTCTCGGACGGCCGCCTGGTGCGCATCGCCGGCGATGGCGCCAAGCGGGTTGTGCCGCTGCTGCGCGACAGCACCATGGGCGAGTACGACGTCATCATCGACGACGCGCCGGCGAGCCCGAACCAGAAGGAAGTGATCTGGTCGACGTTCACCAGCGTCTTCCCGGTCATCAAGGACATGATTACCCCGCAGGTCCTCGTCGAGATCCTGCCCTACTCGCCGTTCCCCGACAGCTTCGTCGCCAAGATGCGCGACCTGCTCTCCCAGGCCGGCGGGTCAAGCCCGGAGGCGCAGGCACAGGCCGGCGTCGCGATGCAGACCGCGATGGCCAAGATCCAGGACCTGACCGCCGGCGCCAACCTGAAGAACGCCAAGGCCGCCCGTGAAGGCGCCGGGGCCGAGCGCGACGGCGTCGAGGCGGCGATCGCGCAGCTGACGATGCAGGCCGGCCCGCCGATGAGCGCGGCCGCCTGAACCCCTTCCGCCCGCCGGCGGCGCACGCCGGCATCCGTATCCTTCACGTCACGAGGACAGCATGGACGACCACGATCTCTCGTCGGGCGGCGACGCCTTCACGGCCGAAGAGCAGGCCGCCTTCGACGCCTATGCCGCCGACGATGGCGTTGACGCGGGCACAGGCGGCGTCGAGCCCCCCGCGGGCGAGGCGAGCACCGTTTCCGCCGCCCCGGCCGCTGCTGCGCCTGCTGGCGAACCTGCCGCACCGGGCGAGGTGGTAGATCCCGATGCTGCCGACGCCGACGATGCGGAGGCGAACAAGGGCCGGTTCGTACGCCATGGCGCGTTCCACCAGGAGCGCGAGCGCCGCAAGGCCGAGGCCGCCCGCGCCACCGCTGCGGAGGCCGCGCTCACCGAACTGCGCGAGAAGTTCGCGCGCGGTGACGAGCGCCTGAAGCTCCTGAGCGAGGCGATGCAGCGCCCAGCCGCGACGCCGGCCGCCGCCGAGCCGCCCAAGGTGATCGACCCGAACGAGGACATCTTCGGCGCCTACGAGCAGCTGAAGTCCGAGGTCGAGGCGCTGCGCACCAGCCAGACCCAGCTCACCGAGGCGCAGAAGGCCGAACGGGCGCAGGCGCAGGAGCGTGAAGAGCACGCCTCGGCGATGACGAGCTACGCCAGCGATGCGCAGCGCTACATGGCGACCGAGCCGGCCTTCGCGGACGCCTACAACCACCTGATCGGCTCCCGCGTCGCCGAGCTCAAGCTCTACGGCGTCGACGAAGCGACCGCGATGCGCGAGGTCGCGGCCGAGGAGGCCGGGCTGGTGAAGGCGGCGATCAAGGCGGGCAAGTCGCCGGCCGAGCACATCTACAAGATCGCCCAGGCGCGCGGCTTCATGCCGAAGGCGGCGGAACCGGCCAAGCCCGCCGCGCCCGCCGAGACCCAGGCCGAGAGGATGGCCCGCATCTCCGCCGGCCAGACCGCGGCGAAGTCGCTCTCGGCCGCCGGTGGCGCCCCGGCTAGCGAGGTCACCATGGATATGCTGGCCAGCATGAGCGAGGCCGAATTCGAGAAGTACGCGACCGCCAACCCGGCGCGGGTGCGTGCGCTGATGGGAGGCTAAACCAAGCCGCGCCAAATCCTAGGTTAAAGGCTTTGAAGCATATCTGAGGCGCGCGGAAGGGCGTCATTCGGAGCTGTGAGTGTCGGGATTTACCAGCCCAGTCGTGCTGTCGATGGCTACCTTCATGAGCAGTGAGACAACCAACGGCGGCGATACGGTTTTCCTTCGGTTGAACGCAGTCGACGGCAAAAAAGTTGTTCTGCTAATGCTTTAACACGCCAGCGTAGAATTTGCATCCTGTGCTTACAGGTTTGTTTCTGAGAACGTCGCAAACGTTTGTTAGCTCGCGTTCAGCATCTGTCCGTTTTAGGATCCCGCGCTGTTCTCCAGGCCGCTCTTAACTCAGCGGACGTGGGAGGAAGCAGGACAGGCACATGATTGAAGACAGCAGCTCCACTATGCCAGCACCTCTGCAGGCAGTAGTTCTAGCATCACTTCGCGCATTAAACTCCCAGGTTGAGCTGCCTTCAAATATCCGTGAACATCTCGGTTCTGAGATGCGAACATTTTACAACTATGTCTTCGCAGAGCGACCACCAACTCAACTGCTTGATCTCATAGCGCAGCTCGAATCCGTGTTGAGTTCGCGGGATAACTTTAGTGCTGAAACATTTCGAAATGATTTGCTGGCCGAGATTTCCGGATTACGAGCCTTTGCGATGTCGCTAGCCAACAGTTCGGCATTAGCTGACGATCTTGTACAGGAGACAATGGTTAAAGCCTGGGCGAACCAACATCGCTTTCAAGTTGGTACCAACTTTAAAGCCTGGCTTTACACGATCCTACGCAACCATTTTTATACCGAATGCCGGAAGCGCAGGCGTGAATTCGAGGACGTAGAGGGAGAGAAAGCAAACCAGATGACTGCGCTGGCAGACCAAGAGTACTGTGTCGATTTGCAGATAGTATGGAATTATATAGATAAGCTACCACCTCGTCAGCGTGAGGCCCTTGTTCTCGTGGCAGCTCAAGGCATGACTTACGAAGATGCAGCCAACCTTGTAGGCTGTCAGGTTGGTACAATGAAAAGCCGGGTCAGCCGGGCAAGAGATCTCTTGGCTCGGTCCTTAGGAATGGATGAGGAACGGCGCTCAGTATGAGCCAGCGCCTCTCGTTAAAAATACTGCCAACAGTCGACTGTATTTTGGCGAAATGGTATCGTTGGCGTGGCGGCTAAATAAGTCGCTGTTCCATTTCGCCAGGAATCATTACATAGGCAGTTCACTGGAGAGCCTAAGCTGCGGCGCACTCGGGCGAACTATGCTTCGGTAATAAAAGTGAAGCCTGCACTTGAGACCAGCGGCTCAGGAAAGCATTTACAACCGTCGGATCAAAATGTGTCCCTGCGTTAGCCACTAAATGTGCGTGAGCTCTTTCAGGCAACCAAGCCTGCTTATAGGGTCGCTCGGTCGTAAGTGCATCGAAAACGTCTGCTACAGCTACTATCCGCCCGGACAATGGCATAGCAATACCTTTTAAACCGTACGGGTATCCGTTGCCGTCCCACCGTTCGTGGTGGCTTGCAGCAATTTCGGCCGCGAGCTGCATAACAGGTGATGCACTCCCACCCAGAATGCGCTTACCTCTTTCAGCATGTTGTTCCATAAGCAGGCGCTCCTCAGGCGTAAGGGGCCCCGGTTTAAGTAGTATGGCATCTGGAAGAGCGATTTTACCAACATCATGCATAGCGGCAGACAGACTCAACAGCCGGCATTCATCAGAGGTAAAGCCTAGCGCCTGGGCAATCATCCCGGTGTACGCTGAGACCCTGGCGATATGATCGCCAGTCTCTGTATCCCGATTCTCCGCTGCACGCATCAGCGTTGAGATAATCTCACGCTCTCGCTCCTCAACCAAGGCTACAGCAGCGGCGACATCGCGAACGAGTTGAACGGCATGTTCTTGCTGAACCCTAAGCGCGTTGGAAAGAGCAAGTAAATTCGTAACCCGAGCACGAATTTCGAACGGGTCCACAGGCTTGCCCAGGAAATCCGTCGCGCCTGCCTCCAGTGCTTCACGGCGTAGTCCGCGTTGATCAAATGCAGTAACCATGACAGCAGGAACGTTCGCAAGGCTGGGAATGCACCGAACCGCCTGGATGAACTCGATGCCATTCATGCCCGGCATCTCATAGTCGGTTATCACGATCCCAATATCGGCTGCATTCTCTTTTGCGAACGCGAGCGCTTCCATTGGTAAGGTAAAATCACGAGGCCAGCATTCCGCAAGTGGCTGCAAGGCCGCAACCATTAGGAGGTTATTCATTTCAGAATCGTCGAGTACCAGCGCCAACATTAGGATCTAGTTCCCGGCCTGTTCGGCCCTCATATGTGATCGGCCTCTTTAAAGGAGCCGCTCTACGTGGTCTAAAGTTATACGAGCCCTCGCTTTCTAAGCGCTGAATCTCAAATTTCTCTGAATGAATTGTAGCGATACCGCAAAATATGCCTACTGGAACTTTTGTTTAAATTTAGAGACACTTAATAATTCTTTTTTGCCGTATCCAGGCGGGAACTGTATAACCAAGCCCGGGTGGCGCTTGAGCGACGTCCAAATCCTCCTAGCAAAGCAATCAAGATCGGCGACAGAATGTGCAGGCTCACAACGCAATTCGCTTTCGCAGGTGCAGATAAGAAGCATCGAACTCTGCAGCCTGAAGAAGCTCGTCCCAGGCCTCGATGACCAGGGTGTTTTTGCGCAGGGTAATCATGCCTTTAGCGCGCATCTCCTGAATGACGCGGTTGACGTGCACATTTGACAGGCCGGTCGCATCGCCAAGGTCGAGCTGCGTGACCGGCAAGGGACAGCGATAGCTATCAGCAAGACCAACGGCTTCTTGCTTGAAGTACAGCTCGCAAAATAGGTGCGCCAAGTGATCGAAGGCCGAGCGACGGCCCATGCAGAGTATCCACTCGCGAAAGATGCCCGCCTCCACGAGGGTGTCACGCCAGAACTTCGCTGCGATGTTGGGAAAGCGGGTCGTGAGATCGTGCATGGCCGCATGCGGGATGAAAGCGACGGTGGCGGCCGTGAGCGTGGCGAGGCTGTGATCCATGACCGGGATGTGCAAGCTCTGCAGGTCGGGGATATCGCCGGCAATGTGGAACGAAAAAATCTGGCGCTTGCCTGCGCTGATGATTTTGTATCTGCAGAGCCAGCCTTCGAGGACGAGGCAGCAGTGTGAGGGCTTGTCGCCTTCGCTTACGACGTCCTGGCGTGGCTGAAACGCCTGCATTCTAACAGGCAGGCTCTCGATGGCTGCCCGCTCCTCGTCCGAGATGGTGGTGATGCTCTCCAACTTGCGGATGAGCGGCAACAGGGGATGAGTGATGTTCGACGCCATGATGGCTTCGCCTTGTGTTGCAGGCGGAAGCGCGCGGCTCTCCCAGGCATCAGCACCTGTGACGGGACCGCTGACGATAAAAGCCGTCATAAAGCAGCTTTATGAAATATTCCTAATTTAAAATGTGATCGACCGAATATCTTTTTATATATAGCAATTATAGATTGCATCCAGCTTTTGAGTTAAGTCATTGCCGCCGCGCCTGACTCCCTTGACCCGACGGGCGAACCTCCTGCATTGACTACGCGTCGCGAGACGTGCGGGCCGGTCGGCCCCGTCCCCGCCCATCCGAGTTTTCCAGTTAGGCCGCCGGCGGTACCCCGGCTAGCGAGGTTACCCTCGATATGCTGGCCAGCATGAGCGAGGCCAAGTTCGAGCGGTACGCGACCGCCAACTCGGCGTGCGTGCTCTCATGGGAGGCTAAGACCGTGTTGGGGCCGATGATCACGGCCTAGATCGTCCACGACGCCAACGCGCCGCCAGCGCTATCCAATCTGTCCTTTGATCCAAGCCTGTGCTTCGTCAAGACTTTCGAACGTCGGTGGGTTGGGGTCGCCGACACGGCCGAAGCCCGCTTCCAGAGACCACCTTCCGGCCTCGTCTCCATGCGCGTCCGACAGGCGGACCAATACCGCAACGACACCGCCGTCGACGAACAGGATCTGGCGCTCCGTGTCGGAGAGGTGGATCGGCTGGAAATGCAGGCTCATTTCGCAATGCGCTTTCGCAGGTGTAGATAAGAAGCGTCGAATTCTGCAGCCTGGAGAAGCTCATCCCAGGCCTTGATGATCAGTGTGTTGCTTCGTAAGGTGATCATACCCATGCCGCGCATTGTCATCAGTACGCGATTGACATGTACGTTAGACAGGCCGGTTGCATCGGCGAGATCGACTTGCGTAATCGGTAAGGGGCAGCAATAGTCATCGGCAAGACCAATGGCTTCCTGCTTGAAGTACAGTTCACAGAATAGGTGCGCCAAGTGATCGAAGGCCGAGCGCCGGCCCATGCATACCAGCCACTCGCGGAAGATGGCCGCGTCCACGAGGGTGTCACGCCAGAACTTCGCAGCGATGCTTGGAAAGCGGGTCGTGAGGTCGTGCATGGCCGCGTGCGGGATGAAGGCGACGGTGGCGGCCGTCAGCGTGGCGAGGTTGTGGTCCATGACCGGGATGTGCAGGCTCTGCAGGTCAGGAATATCGCCGGCGATGTGGAACGAGAAGATCTGCCGTTTGCCTTCGCTGATGATCTTGTAGCGACAGAGCCACCCTTCGAGGATGAGGCAGCAATGAGAAGAAGCGTCGCCATCGCGCACGATGTCCCATTGTGCCCGCAGCGCTTGCACCTTGACGGGTAGACTTTCGATGGCAGCCCGCTCCTCGTCCGAGAGGGTGGTAAGGCTCTCCAACTTGCGGATGAGTGGCAGCAGGGGGTGCTCGACGTCTGATGCCATGATGGCTCCGCCTTGGATTACATGCCGAAGCGCGAGGCTATCCCGGCAATCCGCACCTGTAACCGGAGCACTGCCGATATAATTATCGCAGATTAATTCGGCTCAGAGATCCTGCCGAAGAGAGTCTGAAGACGGGCCATTTTCCCCAGGTCATCCGAGCGGCACATTTCAAGCTTTATGCAGCTTGCGGTTCGCTTCCGAATTAAATCACTACTAGCTCGCGCTCCCCCTTGACCCGACGGGCCAACCTCCTGCATTGACTACGCGTCGCGAGACGTGCGGGCCGATCGGCCCCGTCCGCGCCCATCCCAGTCTTCCGGACCTGCTCGACACGCCATCCGCCTCCCGCGGTCCATGGCGCACCCGCGCATGTCCGTCCGCCTGATCGCCCGTCACGCGATCCGCGCAGCCGCGTCAGAGCCCTCGCCCGATCCCCGTCACGGATCCCGTCCGACCACCGTCCCCAACGGCACATGGGGCCCGGCTTCCGTCCGCCCGCGACGCACGCGGCACGAACCCTCCCCACGGAATCCCAAGCCCCAGAGGCACCCCATGTCCTACACCGCATATGGCGCCAACGATGCCATGGCCATCAAGCTGTGGTCGAAGAAGCTCGCGGTCGAAGCCAACAAATCCATCGATATCGATCCCCTGATCGGCGAGGGCGACGGCGCGATCATCCAGGAGAAGACCGAGACCAAGAAGGGCAACGGCGACCAGGTCACCTTCGGCCTGCGCATGCAGCTCGTCGGCGACGGCTTCAGCTCCTCGGATGTCGCCGAGGGCAACGGCGAGCAGCTCGGCACCAACTCCGACAAGGTCACCATCGACGAGCTCGGGCACGTCGTCGGCGTCAAGTCCGAGAACACGATCGACCAGCAGCGGGTGCCGTTCAACCTGCGCGAACAGGCCCGCGGCGGCCTCGCCGACTGGTTCCAGACCCGCAAGACGAAATCCTTCTTCGCCCACGTGTGCGGCTTCACCCCCGTGAACGCGCTCGGGACCAACGCGAAGAAGTACAGCGCCAACAACGCCGTCACCGCGCCCTCGGCCGGCCGCATCTTCCGCCCCAACGCCCGCGCCAACGACACGGCGCTGGTCACGGGCGACTTCATGACCCTGGACCTGATCGACAAGGCCGTCGAGCTGGCCAAGACCGGCGGCTCCACCGGCAAGATCATGATCCGCCCCATCGTGGTCGGCGGCCGCAAGGTCTACGTGATGTACCTGCATTCGACGCAGGTCACCTCGCTGCGCACCAACACCGCGTCCGGCCAGTGGCTCGACATCCAGAAGGCCGCCATGGCCGGCATGGAATCGAGCAAGTCCCCGATCTTCTCGGGCGCGCTCGGCGAGTACAACGGCGTCGTGCTCCGCGAGGCGCAGGACGTGACCCAGGGCGTGTCCGCCGACGGCAAGACCGCGGTGCCCAACACCCGCCGCGCCGTGCTGCTCGGTGCCCAGGCCGCGACCATCGCCTACGGCAAGGCCGGCGGCGAGACCCGCTACCGCTGGAACGAGGAGCTCCTCGACCACAAGCGCAACCTCGAGGTCTCGGCCTGGGCAATCTGGGGCCTGAAGAAGACGACCTTCAACGGCGACGACTTCGGCACGATCGTGGTGCCGACCTACGCCGCCCCGGTCGCCTGACGCGATCTGACCTGAACCTCCGCGCGGGGCCGAGCCGGTCCCGCGCTTCGTCCGTTCCTCATCCTGATCCTGAAAGGGCCCGACATGGCCACCAACGTCGCCCCCGTGCGGCCGTCGACTCGCGAAGTCCGTGAGCAGATGGCGCACACCGTCCGCCGGACCGTTACCTTCGCCGAGGGCGCCTTCGCCTTCACGGCCTCGCTCCCCGAGGGCAGTCTCATCGTCAGCACCCTGGTGCTGATCGAGACCGCCTTCTCGGCCGGCGCCACCCTGACCGTCGGCACCACGCCGGCCGGTACCGACCTCGTCGCCGCCGCGGATTCGGCTGCCACCGCCGCCGGCGCCAAGCGTCCGGATACCGCGACCCTCAAGGGCCGCCTCGCCGGCGACACCGTGCTCTACGGTAACATCACCGGCGGCCCGGTCGCCGGCGTCGCCACGATCGTCTTCCTCTACGTGCCCAATAACGACGGCTGATCCGTCGCACGACAGCGAGGGTCCGGAAACTTTCCGGGCCTTCGTCCCTGCCGATACGACGAGCCGAGGGCCCCGATCCATGCCGAACGCCCAAGGCGCGCCGACGCTCGGCGACCTCCTCGACGAGATCGAGGACGATATCGCGCGCGCCGACCTCTCGGCGCAGGTCGCGACGGCGGTCCAGCGCGCGATCCGCCATTTCGAGACCGAGCGGTTCTTCTTCAACGAGCGGATCCTGACGTTCCAGACCCTGCCGGGCGTCGACGTCTACGGGGCCGGCGACACGGCCGAGATCCCCGAGCTCATGGCGATCGACAGTGCCGTGCTCCTCGAGGGCGACCAGGTCACCACCCTCCAGCGCATCGCCGAGGCGCAGGTCGAAGCCTGGGACGATCCGGCCTCGGGCTCGCGCCCCTGCGCGTACTCCTACTTCGACCGCTCGCTGCGGCTGTGGCCGATCCCGTCCGGAGAATGGACGGTCCGCCTTTCCGCGCACATCCGCCTTCCGCCGCTGCAGGACCGCGACGCCACCAACGCCTGGGTCGACGAGGCCTCCGGGCTGATCGCGGCGCGCGCCAAGTGGCATCTCGCCCTCAACGCCCTGCGCGACCCGGCCTTCGCCACGATGCAGGCGAGCATCGTGACCGACGAGCGCAACGCGCTGCGCGGCCGGTCCAACGTCATCGCTTCCTCTGGCCAGGTCATGGCCTACACCGTCTGACCCGGAGCCCACCCCGATGGCCGACCTCGCCCCGATCACCGACTATCCGAGCCTGCTCGCCGCGCTCGAGGCCTATCTCGCCCGCGACGATCTTCAGGCTTTCGCGCCGCTGTTCGTTCAGCAGGCGGAGGGGCGGTTCAACACCGACCTCAAGGTCGTGGACATGCACGCCTCGGTCGGCCCGACCGTCCTGGACGCGAGCGGCGGCGTCGCCCTGCCGGCCGATTTCATCGACTGGATCTCGGTGCGCTGGTACCCGGTCGCTCCGTCGACCCAGCGACCGCTCTTCCTGAACTATCGCGAGCCCGATAGCCCCGAGTTCCGCCACCGCCACCGGCCGAACGGCGTCCCGTCCTTCTACACCCTGCTCGGGGGCAAGGTGCGGATCGCCGCGGCCGTGCCCGGGTCGCTCGAGGTGTTCTATTACGAGCGCATCCCGCCGCTGACGGTGGCCTCCCCGGTCAACTGGCTCATCACCAAGGCGCCGGAGGTCTACCTCTACGCCGCGCTCTGGGAGGCGATGCTCTTCCAGAAGGACGAGGTTCGGTCGGCGCAGTGGTCGGTCCTGCTGAACTCGCGTCTGGCCGCGATCTTCGGGCAGACCGATTCTCAGAAGGTCGGGACGCGCCAGGCCCGCGCGGCCAACGATGCCGCCGACATGGCCGCCGCCAAGAACATGACCTGATCCGATGGCGGCGCTGGTCAAGCTCGCTCCCTTCGCGCCCGACGTCGCGTCGGTGGACGCCTCGGTCTCGAGCGTCGCCACGAACGTGACGCCGCGCGCCGACGGCTATGGCCCGGTGCTCTCGCCTCTGCCGATCTCGCTGCCGCTCCCGGCCGACTGCCGGGGCGGCGTCCAGGTCAACAGCCCGGCGTTCGGGTTCCCGATCTACTTCGCCGCGACGCAGACCAAGCTCTACAAGTTCAACGGCGGCACCTCGGGCTGGGACGACGTGTCCAAGCCCGGCACGGTCTACTCCGTGCCGCCGGGCGACTATTGGTCGTTCGCGCTCTACGGCTCGCGCCTCGTCGCGGTCTGCCTCGGCACGCGGGCGCAGGCGATCGACGTCGATTCCGGGCGGGTATTCGCGGATCTCGGCGGCATGCCGCCCCGCGCCCGCCATTGCGGCGTGGTCGGCGAGTTCCTGGTGCTGGCCGGTCTCGCCTCCGACCCGAACGCCGTGCAGTGGTCGGACCTCGGCAACATCGATTCATGGCCGCTCGGCCTGAGCAACGGCCGCGAGGGCGACATACAGCCCTTCCCCGACGGCGGAGCGGTCACGGGCTTTGCCGGCGGCGAGTTCGGGATCGTGTTCCAGGAACGCACCATCCGGCGCATGGTCTTCGTGCCGGGTTCGGCCGAGGTCTTCGATTTCGACGTCTACGAGGAGAACCGCGGCGCGGTGGCGCCCTGGTCGCTGGCCAAGGTCGGCGCCAAGGTGTTCTTCCTCGACCGCGATGGCTTCTACGTCTTCGCCGGTGGCGGCTCGACGGCGATCGGCGCCGAGCGAGTCAACCGGTTCTTCGCCGAACGGGTCGACCCGAACGCGGTGGCCTCCGTCGTCGCGATCCGGGACGTGACCGGCCCACGGGTGATGTTCGCCTATCGCAGCAGGTCGGCTCCGACCACGGACCGAACCCTGCTCGACGAGGTCCTGCTCTACGACTGGCTCCTCGACCGGTGGTCGTTCCTGAAGCTGCCGATCCGCTTCGGTCTCGTGGCGGCGACGCCGGCGACGTCGATCGACAGCATCCCGGGCTCGCTCGACGATCCGGGCCAGATCTCGCTCGACGATCCCTCCTATGCCGGCGGCGCGCCCGCGTTCGGCCTCGTCACCGCCGACAACCGGCTGGCGCTGCTGAAGGGCCCGGCGCTCGAGGCGATCCTCGAAACGCCCGACGCCATGATCGCGCGGCCGGACAGGGCCTTCGTGCGCGGATTGCGGCTCGATACCGACGCCGACGACTGGCGCGTCGCGATCGGCGTGCGCGAGACGCTGCGCGCCGCCGACCCGGTCCGGTTCAAGCCCGAGACCGCGCCCACCGTCGAACGGTTCGCGCCCTGCCGCGCCTCGGCCCGGTATCACCGCGTCCGGGCCCGCATCCCGGCCGGTACCGCGTGGAGCTACGTGACCGGCGTCGAGCCGGATGCGACGCCGGAGGGCAGGCGATGATCGTCCCCGGCAAGAACGAGAGCAACCCGGAGAAGGTCGTCCAGGCCCTCTCCGACCTCGCCCGCGGCGGCACCAACGCACTCGGCGCCTCCCTCGTCGCCCTGGCTTCCGACGTGACCGAGACGACCGTCGCCGACTCGCTGTGCACCGAAGGCGCCCTCGTCGCGCCGATCCCGACGACCCAGAGCGCGGCCGACGCCCGCGTCTGGCTGAAGTCCACCGCGCGCGGGTCGTTCACCTGGGGGCACGACGCTTCGCCGGCGACCGACCGCCTGTTCCGCTACGAGATCCGGCGACCCTGATGCAGCTGCGCTCGATCGATCACGTCGACCTGGCTCCGGCCTGGGCGATCGCGGCCCCATGGCTCGCCCGCGCCTGCGCCCGGCCGGGCTGCGACCTCTCCCTGGCCGACCTGCGCGGCCTGGTCGACCGGGAGGAAGCCCTCCTGGTGCTGATCCTCGACGCCACCGGCGCGCCGATCGGCGCCGGCGTAACGCAGGTGCGCGAGCGCGCCGACGGCGGCCGATCCTGTTGCGTCCTGGCGGCCGGAGGGACGGGCGTTCGTCGCTGGCGAGAGATCATGCGGGAGATCGAGGCCGGCGCCGTGCGCGCAGGCTGCAGCCGCGTCGAGTTCGTCGGTCGTGTCGGCTGGGCGGCTCTGCTCCCCGACTACCGGGTCGACGCCTACTACGTGAAGCATCTTGAGGTGGCGGCATGAGCGGCGGCGGATCGAAGACGCAGACCACCACCTCGAACACCAAGACCGACCCCTACGCGCCGGCGGTTCCGGCGCTGCAGAAGATCGTTGACCGTGGAACCGCGGCCTTCGACTCCGGGGTAGGCTCACAGGTCTACGGCGGCGATCGCGTCGCCGGGCTCGGCGACACGACCAAGGCCGGCCTCGATGCGATCAAGGCGACCGCTGGTGCCACCGCCGGCACGGCGCAGGCGGGCGCGGGCTTTCTGTCGAATCTCCTTTCGGACGGCGGCTCCACCGTTGCGACGCAGGGCTCCCTCACGGGTCTCATGAAGGTTCCGGGCGTAGATACGTCCGGCGTGGCCACCGCCGCCGCTCGCATGGGCGACCCCAACGGAGTGGCCGCCGCGGTCGGCAAGGCGCTGACGGGCGGCGACTATGCCCTTGATGAGACCGGGTACCGGGGGCTGCTCGGCGACGTCGGCACGACCACGCAGACCGAACGCTCGCTCCAGGACACCGCCGACGGCAAGTTCCTCGGCGGTTCGAATCCCTACCTCCAGGATATGATCGACCGGGCCACGGCCGGGGCGACCTCCGCTGTGGGCCAGAAGTTCGCGGCCTCGGGGCGGTACGGTTCGGGCCGGTTCGCCGGCGCGACGGCGGAGGCCGCCTCGAACGCCGAGCTCGGCCTGCGCTACTCCGACTATGACGCCGAGCGCGCTCGTATCGCCAATGCCGCTACCTCCATCGATGCGGCGGGCAATGCGCTCACTGGCATCCGCTCCGGTCTCCTGGGCGAGATCAATAGCGTGCGCACCGGCAACGCGAACCAGGCCGTCACCGGCGCCAGGCTGGCCTCGGGCGCGGATGCGGCGGCTCTCACCGGCGCGACGACGTTGGCGGGAATCGAGGGCGACAACAACCGACAGGCCCTGTCGCAGTTCGGCACCGCGCTCTCGACGGCGCAGGGCGACCGCGCCGCGGCGCAGACCGGCCTCGGCCAGATCGCCGGCGTCCAGGCCGACATCATGGCCCCGGGCCAGACGCTGGCCGGCATCGGCGCCGTCGAGGACGAGGAGCAGCAGAAAGAGATCGCCGCGGACCAGGACGTGTTCAACGAACAGCAGGCCGAGCCCTGGAACCAGGCCGGCCTCCTGGCGCAGCTCGCGCTCCCTGTCGCCGGCGCCGGCAGCACATCGACCGGCACGTCGCAGACGAAGATCCCGCAGCCCTCGCTCCTGCAGCAGCTGCTCGGCGGCGGGCTCGCGATCGCCGGGACCGCGTCGAAGTTCATGAAGTAGGCCTGAGGATCACCCGATGAGCGCAGGAATCCTGAACCGCTCCGGCGCGGTGCCGCAGGACGACCCCAACGACCTGATGCGCCTGTTCGGCCGGATGCCCATGGGTGCGCCGCAAGGGTTCGCGGGCACGTCCGGCGCCGTCGTGGAAGCGCCGGTGGCGAGCGCCGAGCCCGTGCCGGACCCGGTCGCGCCTGCTCCGACGGCGTCGAAGGCGCCGATGAGCGTGCCGCTGCCGCCGCGCCGCCCGCTCGGTCTCGGCCTGGGCGCGCCGGCCGCCGACATGCCCGCGCCCGACGCCGTGCCGGCCGCCGGCGCGATGCCCGCCCCGGCCATGGCTCCGACACCCTCCACCGCACCGGGGGGAGGGGGCGGCGCTCCGGCCGACAGCGGGTTCAACTTCGGCGATGCGTTCCAGCGCCTCACCGATCGCGGCGGCGGCGACCTCCTCGTCGGGATCGGGACCGGCCTGATGTCGACGCCCGGGTTCGGCGCCGGTCTCTCCGCCGGGCTGAAGAACGCACAGGTCGCGGACGCCACGCGGGCGACCACGGATCTCGCCAAGACGAAGCTCGGGCTCGAGCGGGCGAAGCTCGCGAAGGAAGCGCAGGGCCAGAACGCGACGAAGGCCTGGCTCACCGGCAAGGGGCTCGACGAGAACCTGGCCACGGCCGCCATGTCGAGCCCAGCGGTCCTGCAGAGCGTCCTGTCGCAGATGAACAAGGACCCGAGCCGGGTCACGATCGGCGGCAACGTCTACGAGCTGAGGGCCGGGGAGAAGCCCGGCACCGGCAACCTGCTGGGGCCGGCGAAGGACCCCACCGAGGCCGAGCGATACACGCTTACCGACCTGCCCGACGGCTCCAAGGCCGCGGTGAGCCGGACCGATCCGGCCGACGTCAAGATCATCGCTCCCGGCCAGCCCGCGCGTCCCGTCACGGCCGAGGAGAGGGTCGCCTTCGGCCTCGCTCCCAACGCGCCGGCGAAGATGACGGCCAAGGGCCCCGAGGCGATCGGCGGCGGCAACACGCAGGTCAACGTCGGCGCCACCGAGAAGGAGCAGGACAAGGTCGTCGGCAAGGGCTACGGCGAATACCAGCTCGAGCTCGGCACCAAGGGGCGCAACGCCTCGTCGACCCTGAACACGCTGGCCCTGATGGAGCAGGCGATGAAATCGCCCGGCTTCTACTCGGGCGTCGGCGCCGATGCCTTCAAGCGCGCGAACCAGTTCCTCGGCGCGCTCGGCGTGAAGGATGCCCGGGCCGCCTCGGCGGCGGAGGTGTTCGACGCCCTGTCGAACAAGGTCGTTCTCGACGGCCTGGGCGGCTCGCTCGGGCCCGGCATCTCGAACACCGACCGCGATTACATCTCCCGGACCGCGCCGACGCTGGCGCAGTCGGAACAGGGAAATCGCGACCTGATTGGCGTCGCCCGGTCCCTCGCCCAGCGCCAGCAGGCCGTCTCGAAGCTCGCCCGCGACTATGCCGCCAAGAACGGCGGTCGCCTCGACGGCGGCTTCGATCAGGCCGTGGAAGAGTTCGCGGCGCAGAACCCGCTCTTCCCGACGGCGAGGGATGGTGCCGCAGCATCGGCTCCGAAAGAGCCGCCGCAGGGCGCTCCGCAGGGCGCTCGGCAGGCTCCGGACGGTAACTGGTACTCGCCCGACCCCGCCCGGCCGGGCAAGTTTCTGATGGTGCGCTGATGAAGCTCGTCCCGGTCGATCACGACCCCTTCGCAGATGCAGCACCAGCCTCGGCCGGATCGCGCCTGGTGCCCGTGGATCACGACCCGTTCGCCGATCCCGCGACGGTGAGCGATCTGCCGACAGCAGAGTTGCCCGGCGACGGTACGACAGCGATCGGTCGTGGACTGATCAATGGCGTGCCCGTGGTCGGGCCGTACCTGCTCGCCGGCGTAAACCGCGCGGCCGCCGCCGTGCGCGCGCTCAAGAACGACACGACGTTCTCGGATGAGCTGGGCAAGGTGGAGCGGTTCGGCGAGGCCACGGCCAAGGCCAACCCGTGGGCGACGACGGGCGGTGAGGTCGCCGGCGGCGTGGCCGGGACGATCCCGCTCGTCATGGCCGCGCCGGCGGCGTTCGGGGCGGGTGCCGGGTCGCTGGCGGTGCGCACAGCGGCATCGGCCGGGAGCGGCACTGTTCTTGGTGGAGCCGATGCTGCTGTTCGGAGCGATGGTGATATCGGTGAAACTAGGTTCGGGGCGCTGCTCGGCGGCGGTCTGGGCGCGGCTGGGCCGGTCGCCGGCCGCCTGATCGGCAAGGCGATCACCGCGGTGCGCGGCGAGGCTCCCGGCATGGGGCTAGTGCGCGAGATGGCGCACGGCATGTCAGAGCAGGACCTCGTCTCGGCGCAGTTCCTGCGCGAGCAGGGCAGGGCGCTGCCGGGCGGCGGGGCGGAGCTGTCCGTGGGCGAGGCCCTGAACGCCGCGACCGGCGGCAGGGCCACTCGCGCCTCGCAGCTCGAGCGCGTGGCCGCCAACTCGGGCGGGGAGGGCGGTCGCATCGCGGCCGAGTTCTATGCGGTGCGGCCGGCGGCGGTGGACAACGTCGCCCGCTCGGCATTCGACAGCATCGGACCGCAGAACCAGGCGCCCTCCGGCGTCGGCATCGACCTGCAGTCCGCGGCGCGCGCTGGCGTGAGGCAGACGCCCGAGGGCATCGCGCTGGCGCAGGCACGTGAGGCGGTCGGCCCGCGTCTCACGGCGGACCAGGCCGGCCGCGTGATCCAGCCCGAGATGCGCGGCGTCGCAGATGCACGCGAGGCCGCCCGCAAGGCGCAGGCCGATCCGGATTATGCGGCGGCGCGCGCGGCCCCGGAGAACATCGGGATCGAGCGCATCATCGCCGTCGAGCGCCCCGGCGAGCCGATCGTGACCCCGACGGCCTGGGAGCGTCCGCAGTTCACCCCCGACGCGCCTCGCCCCCTCGACGGCATGAACGCGTCGGCCCCGTCCGCGGACGGTCCGGTCGAAAGCCTCGCCCGGTACATCGCGCGCAAGGGCGGTATCAACTTCGACGGCGGCGAGGCACGCGCCAACGACTTCCAGCGCTGGAACATCCCCGGCGTCGGCAATGTCGCCCGCGCGGACGGCAGGAGCATCGACAATTTCTGGCGCGAGGAGCTGATCGGCGCCGGCTACCTGAAGCCGGACATCGATGGCGGCGCGGCCCGGGACATCCGCGACGAGCTGTTGCGCAAGCTGACAAACGAACAGCGGGGCGTGCCGTCGTACCAGATCGGCAAGGAGCCCTCGGCCGCGCGGGTCCGGGCAACGCGCCAGGCCGACGAGTACCGCGGCAGCACGGAGGCGGCGGAAGGCTTCCTCGACCGCGACCTGATCAATGCCGGCATCCGGCCGGAGACCGTCCACCCCGACATTCGCTCGCGCGTCCTCGGCGAGATGATGCGCGACCCCCGCGCCGACTCGCTCGACGTCTACGAGAAGGTCGTGATGGCGATGCGCGATGCGCCGCCGCCCACGGTGAAGGGCACGACGATCCGCGAGGAGATCCCGGACGTCCGGTTCGGCCAGGTGAACCCGCAGGCGGCGCTCGACGCGATCGACGCCCAGATGCGCACCGCCAAGGGCGACGTGAGGAATGCCCTCGCCCGGGCGCGCCGCGACCTTTACGGGCCGGACGGGCAGACCGACCTCTCCGTCGAAGGGCTGCTGCACGCCCGCGAGCGCCTGGACACCGGCATCAAGCTCGCGCTGCGGGATGGTGACGGCACCAAGGTCCGCGATCTCCAGACGGCGCGCTCGGCCCTCGATGGGCAGCTCAAGACGGTGCCGGAGGTGGCCACCGCCGACGCGAACTTCGCGGCGAACTCGCGCTCGCTGGAGCCGTTCGAGGGCAACTCTCCGCTCGCCCGCGTCGTCCAGCAAGATCCGGCCACCGGCCGCATGGCCACCCCGACCGAGCAGGTTCCGAGCCACCTGCAGGGCGCCAGCGCCGCGCGCGAGTTCCTGGCCAACGCCACCCCGGCCGCGCGGCAGGCCTACGAGGCCAACGTCGCCACCCGCATCCTCGACGCCGCCACCGACCAGCGCGGGAACGTGGATGCCGACAAGCTCAGTGCTCTCTTGCGCGACAGCACCGACGTCCTGGAGAACATGCCGGACGTCTATCACCGGCTCGACGGCGTGGTCCGGACGCGCGACGCCCTCGCCAAGGTGGAGGCCTCCCCGCTCGGGCGAATCGCCGCCCGGCCCGACGTCGACGCCGCGATACAGGCCGTCTTCACGCCCAACCCGAAGCCCAGGAGCCACGCCGAGGTCTCGGCGGCGATGACGGCCCTGGCCCGCAACCGACCGGCGGCCGCACGTGATCTCGCCCGCATCCACCTCGAATCCGTCTTCAACGAAGCGACGCAGCAGTCGAAGGGCGTGGCAGCGCAGTACGGTGGTGCGGGGTTCGCGTCGGCGGTGCGGGGCAACAGCCAGCAGCGCCATAACCTCGAAGCCGCGATCCGGGCCCTACCCGAGGGCGACACCCTCTGGGGCGGGCTCGACCGTCTGATGACCACCCTCGAGGCGACCGGCTATCGCCCGCAGAAGGGGTCGGACACCGCCTTCAACGAGGCGATCAAAAAGCAGTTCGCGAGTGGCAGCACCCCGATCGGTCAGGCCGTCTCGGACGTCGCGACGGGCGCGGCGGCCGGGGCCACGGTCGGCGGGTTCGGCGGAGCGGCCGGCGGCGCCATCGTCGGCCTGAAGCGTGGGGCCGGGGACGCTGCGCTGCGCGCCCGCATGTTGGGCAACGGCGAGGCGATCGCGCGGTTGATGTTCGACCCGCGCGCCCTTCCGGACCTGCGAGCGCTTTCGCGCTCCCCGGCCGGGAGCAAGAACGCCGAGTTGTTCACCCGGCGCCTGCTCGCCCTGGCGAACGGTGGCGGTGGACCGGTCCGCGAGCCGTCAACGGAGCGTAGGTAGGCGCCGCATGCGGCCGGCGGCGTCGCGTGGCCAGTAGCCGAACACGGCGCAGGCCAGGATGACGGCCAGGAAGACCGCCCACGCACCGGTGCGGCCGATGCTGGCCACAGCCCAATCATGGGCGGGCGGCACGACGAGCTTCAGCACCCATCCGATCACCAGCATGACGACGGTGAAGGCGAGCCAAGCGAGGATGACGGTGGAGCGGTCGTGCATATGCGGAAGCTACATGGCGATCTGCCCCAGCGAAAGATGCGGTCGAGACACCTCCCGCAGTGGTCGTGTCTCAGTTTGAGATTTGCCGGCGGTCTGCTTCAGAAGCAGCAGTCCTTCCCGTAATCTCGCCTGCAACTTCGCGTTAATCCCGAACCTCCGAGGTCGCGGCACAACCTACCCGAAGTTGCCTTGGTCTAGGCGGCTTTCACGCCCTCCAGGAAGCGCGACACCTCCTGGGTCAGGTTCTCAGCATGGTGGGCAAGCTCCCTGGCCGCGCCAAGCACCTGTGTCGCCGCCGCGCTCGTCTGACCTGCCCCCTTACGCACATTGCTGATCGCGGACGTGACCGCGCCTGTCCCTTGCGCGGCGTGGGCCACGTTCCGCGCGATCTCCTGTGTCGTGGCGCCCTGCTCCTCCATCGCGGCTGCAATCCCGACGGACGTATTCGAGATCTCACCGATTACGCGTTCCATTTCTCGGATGTCCGAGACTGCCTGCAGCGTCGCAGCTTGGATCTCGGCGATCTGCTCACCGATCTCGCCCGTAGCCTTCGTGGTTTGACCAGCCAAGTTCTTTACCTCCGCGGCTACGATGGCAAAGCCCCGTCCAGCCTCTCCGGCCCGCGCCGCCTCGATTGTCGCGTTGAGCGCCAACAGATTGGTCTGCGACGCGATATCGGAGATCACTGATACGACTGAGCTTATGCGCTCGGCGCTGATTGCTAATTTCTGGACTGTGAGGTCCGTTTGCTTCGCCTTATCGGCGCCCTGCTGGGCGACCGCGGCTGACCGGCCGACCTGCTGGACAATCTCCTGCACGGATGCGGACATTTCCTCGCTGGCAGCGGCAACCGTTTGCACGTTGGCGGAGGTCTGGAGTGCCGAGTCCGCGGCGGTGACCGTTTGCTGTGTGGTCTCGGTAGCCGTAGCCGCCATGGTGTTCGCGGTGGCCTCCATCTTGGTGGCCGCGCCTGCGAGCCCTTGGACAAGTGCGGAGACGTTGAGCTCGAACTCCGACATCAATCCTGCCAGCGCGCCTGCCCTGTGCAATTTGAAATCGCTCTCAGCCGCCTGTTCGGCAGCAAGCTCCCGGGCGAGGTTGGCGCTACGAATGGCTTCCGCCGTTGCATCCTCGGAGGCGTTCATCGCCTTAACCAGTTGATGGGCCGCCAGCATAAGCGCACCAGCCTCGACGAGGAGGATCACGGCGTGGATCAGGACGCGGGTGTAGTCGGCACCGCCTGGGAACACAGCCGCCGGGTAGAGGACGTTCAGCGCGAGGTGGTGGACTGCGACGACGCCCGTCGCCACCAGGATCGAGGACCAGCAGCCCCAGCCCGCCACCAATGCGAGAGCGGCGAAGAAAAGCATGTGCATGTCGATCTGCAGGTCCGTGCCCGCGGCACTGAACACCACTAGGGCGACGAGGGACATGGCTGCTGCCGACGACATTTGACGCGTGATGGCAGCCGGCCCATTCACACGTGCAACCACTCCAATAATGATGATCAGAGCGCCTCCGAAAACGGCCACGCCTACAAGGTTGGCGCCTGCAGCCCACGCGGTAAGAACGGCAACAGCATACAGTAGACACAGGCTGCCGAGCAGTACGGGCATGAACGCGCGGCGCAGGTCCGAGAGGTTGCTGAGCGGTGTCATAGTTGGAGGGTCCCGGTTATGGACGGTTTGGCGGAAGCGCGGGGCAAGCAGCTACTCACTGCGTTGGCTGCAACAACCAGGGTTGCGCCCTCTTGGTAGAGCGCACGCACGAGGCCCGGCGGGGCGGAGTCGAGAATTAGGAGATGTCCCCGGGCCGACATCCACACGATCCGAGCATCGGCGTTCGCGACCGCTGTGGGCAGCAGTTCGATCGGTCTCAGTCGCAGGATCGCGACGGGCTCATCTTGCCGCGGGCTGAGCGACAGACCGACAGGGCCAAGCCCACACAAAACGATGAAGCAGAGGGCGAGGATGCGGTTCGTCGCCCGCGTCCTGAACCTTACCCCAAACAGATCAGAAATTGTAGGAGCTTCGGTCATTTTGCTCAATGAACCACCACTACAACCAAAACTTGTTTTTCTTTTATTACTGCTCTGTCATGTATCGCCACTCAGTCATGAAGGAATTCTTATGTTCTCCGGTTACGCGCATCGCAAATGAAGGAATACCACTCCCTTGGCTCGCATGCGGTATGGTGCGAGCGGCTGTGACGAAGCTGTATCGAAAGGGGGGCGTGACGGCGGTATCCGCTTTAATCGGGCGGCCATTCAGATGCAGTCCGTCACCAGTCCACCCGACGGGGCCATTCGTCTCGGCCATCCTGGCAGTCCGAAGCTGACGTTCTGAGCTTCCGCAAAGTGTCGATAACCGCCGCTTAAGCGGGGGCAGACTACAAACTGAAACACGCCTATGCCGTCTGCCGCTTGACCCGACGGGCGAACCGCCGCACAAGACCAACGTCCCGCGACGTGCGCCGGGACCTTCAGGGCCGCTCCGCAAGGGCGGCCTTTTGCATGTCCGGAGCACGCGATGACCGACGAGATGCGCGCGGCCATCCTCGCGACGGCCGGCCGGATCGGCGCCAGTCCGCTCGATCTCGGCACGACGATCTCCTACGAGACCGGCGGCACGTTCGATCCCTGGAAAAAGGGGCCGACGACGCAGTGGGGCGAGCACCGCGGCCTCATCCAATGGGGCGAGCCGCAGCGCCAGAAATACGGCGTGACCCAGGACATGCCGGTCGCGGCGCAGGTCGAGGCGGCCGGCAATTATCTCGTCGACGCCGGCTTCAAGCCCGGCATGGGGTTGATCGACCTCTACTCGGCCGTGAACGCCGGTCGGGTGGGGCGCTACAACGCCAGCGACGCGAACAACGGTGGCGCGCCCGGCACCGTGGCCGACAAGGTCAACAACCAGATGTCCGGCCATCGAGCGAAGGCCGCGGCCTTCCTCGGCGGCGAGTTCGTCGCCGCGATGCCCGACGCAGCCAAGGGCGGGATCGGGCGGGCGGGCTTCGGCCTTTCGGGGCCGGTGGCGTCCGACACGGCCATCGAGCCCTCGATGCCCGCGCTCGAGGCGGCCGCGCCGGCGCCGGAACGCCCCGATGACACGGACTATGCTGGCATCCTGAAGGGGCTGCTGGCGACGCAGGTCGGTGCCCCGGCGGCGCCGGCACAGGCCGCACCAGCACCCATCACCGCATCACCGCCGCGCCGCACCGCCTTCGACGCCTCGAAGTTCTTCGGCCTGCTGCCGACCGCCCGGCGCTGACGCCTTAACCGCACCACCATCGCCGTCGGCACGACCCGATCCGGACGCCCTGGCGTCATCGGAGCCGGAGGCCTGCGCGCTTCCAGAGCTCGCCCATGACCGGCCTGTGGGACTTCTCGATCGACGCAACCTCGAACGACCTGGCCGCGCCACCGATCAATTGGCAGGAAGGCCAGGCGGCCGGGTCCGTCAACGCCTCCGCGCGCGAGATGATGGGAGCTCTGGCGCGCTGGCATCTTGATACGGTCGGCGTCTCCGTCGCATTTCGTGGAGCGAACAACGCCTACGCGATGTCCACGTTTCAGGGCGCGACGGCCGCTTCCCTGCTCCGAGGCTTCACCCTCGCGTTCAGCGTCGACGTGCCCAACGACGGGCCCGCCACGCTCTCGATCGACGGCGTGGCCAAGCCCCTCAGGCGCCAGGGCGGCGTCGAGCTCGCGCCGGGCGATCTCGCTCCGAACATCATGTATCGGATCGCGCGCTCTCCGTACTCGGAGGCCTACTTCGTTCTCACGCCCGGTTTTGAGCCGTCGGGGCGCATCTCGCCCTTCGGGGCTTATGCCGCGATCCCGCTCGGGTGGATCATCTGCGACGGCGCGGCCCTGTCTCGCACCGCGTATGCGTCCCTGTTCGCCGTCATCGGCACGACCTACGGCGCCGGCGACGGTACGACGACGTTCAACGTCCCGAACCTCAACGGCCGGGCGATGTTCGGCCCCGGCCTTAGTGGGGCAGGCGGCCTCGGCGGCGCGGTCGGCAGCGCCGGCGGGTCGGAGACGGTCGCTCTGAGCGTGGCCCAACTGCCGAGCCATAATCACAACGGCTCCTCTACCACCGGAGCCGGCGGGCACGACCACGGCGGCGCAACACAAAGCGGCGGCGAGCACAATCACGGCGGGGCAACCCAAAACGCCGGAACGCACGACCATACCGCTTCGACGACCACCGATGGCGCGCATCCTCACACTGGAACGACCGGAGCGCCTGGGACTAGTCACGCCCACTCCGTCCCGGTTGAGGGCGTGAACTTCGCCCTTGGCAACGGGACCAATCTTACCTTCGGCGTCAGGGCCGGGGCTGGCTCCCAGTTTATCCCGACGAGCACCGACTCCCCCGCCCATGGGCATGACGTCACGATCGGAGCCTCGGGCGGACACGGTCACGGCGTACAGGTCAACAACGGCGGCGATCACGCCCACGGGATCCCCGGATCGGGCACGCATGCCCATGTAATCACGGCGGTCGGCGACCACGCGCACGGCGTGAACGTCGCCGCGGCTGGCGAGAACGCCGCCCACCCGAACATGCCCCCCGGCCTCGTCGTCGTCTTCGCGATCAAGGCCTGAGCGGCCCCGACCCCCCTTCGACAATCGAACTCTGGAGTACTGCCGATGGGTGTCCCCGGCTGGTCGCGCACGCCTGCGCAGAACGGTGCGATCGCGACCGCCATCGCGGCGTTGGACGGCGCATCCGCGCGCTCATTCCCGGGCACGACGCGCGAGGTCATGGCGGCCGTGCGCCGCCTGGCCGACGACCTGAGTGGTGTGCTCGTCACGTCGGGCACCCTTAACGCCTACGTGGTCCAGACGGGGAGCGGCCTGACGGAACTGCGCCGTGGCCTCCGCCTCATGATCCAGGTCGACCGCGACAACACCGCTGTCGCGACGCTCAACGTCGACGGGCTCGGACCGCTGCCGTGGGTCGATGCCGGCGGCGTGCCGCTCCAGCCCGGTCGGCTGATCAAGGGGCGGTACTACGACACCATCCTCGATACGCTCGCCGATGGGTCGACCGTCGCCTGGCGCGTCCAGGCCGGCGCATCGACCCTGGACGAGATCCCCGGGCTGATCGATCTGCGCCAGGATGTCGTCGAGGCCGCCGAGGTCACCCTCGACAAGACGGCCGCCGCGATCGCCGCTGCGACCTCGGCGCAGGCGCGGTCCGACGAAGCGACACTCGCCGCCGCCACGGCGACGACGAAGGCCGCGGATGCAGCCGCGCAAGCCGCCACTTCGGTGGCGCAGGCCGGGACCGCGGTTGCCGCCGCCGCCATCGCCACGACGAAAGCCGGCGATGCGACCGCGCGGGCCAACAGCGCCGCCGCGTCCGCCACGCAGGCCCAGAACGCCGTCGCGATCGGCCGAGTGACACGAGACACGCTCGTCGACGTTGACGGCGTCGTTGGCAGCGGGCTCGGCTCGTCGCTCAACTTCCCCGATGGCGCCGTCGGCGAAGTGATGTTCGGTCCGGACGCCGGATACTACGCGAAGACCGGAGCCTCGGGCGCCGGCGCGTGGGTCCTGAAGACGAAGGCGACGGTGCCGGGGCTCGACGAGCGGACAAAGGACGTCCTCCTCACCAAGTCGATCACCGACGACATCACTCGCTACATGCAGGGGATCCTCGGGCGCTTCAACGGCCTGCAGGGGTTTGTGTGGGCAGCGGCTCGGGACTCGCTCGGGCGCGTGCCGCTCGGCGTCACCAAGACCGGCGCCGTCGCGATCCGCCGCAACCTGGTCCGGGGCCTGGCCCTGTCGGATTACGTCGAGGTCTGGGGCGACCGCGCCGGCCGCATCGCACTCGGTATCAGCAAGCGGGGCGCCGTCACGATCCGCCGGAATTTCGTCCGCGGCCTCTCGATGACGAACTACATCGAGGTCTGGGGCGACCGCGCCGGCCGCGTCGCCCTCGGCATCACCAAACGCGGCGCCATCGCCTTCTCGCGCACCAACCTCCTGGTCTCGTCCCTGCTCTGGGAGCGGTACGGACTGCGCCATCTCTGGACGGTTGTCGACAAGAACGGCCGGGTCGGTCTCGCGATCAACTATCGCGGGCGCCTGCAGGCCCGCATCGACCCCCCGAGCTGGGTCGCGTCGCAGCGCGAGGCCACCCTCCCGGAGACCACCGTCATTGCCCTGGGTGCCGCCGGCACCGTTCAGGACGTGGTCAAGGACAAGGAGTTCTACCGCTACAAGTCCACGCCCGATGGCGTCACGATGCCCTACGTGATGCGGCCGGCGTACGCGGGTTCGCCGAGCCTGCTCGACACGACCTCGCGGCTGGCGATCCACATCAGCTACGGGCAGTCCTGGCGCACCGAGACCCTCACCGATGACATCCCGGCGGCCGTCGCCGATATCGGCGAGCCCCGCATGGCCATGTCGCTCGGTCGGATGGGCGGGTCGTCTCAGAAGATCGAGCCGATTCAGACCATCGGCACGGCGTTCCAGACCTCGGCAATCATCGACCTCGCTGGCCTAAGCATGTCGCGAGGGGCGAACATCGGCTATGCGGCGGCGCAGGCGCTCGCCCGGTTCCGCCGGCGCGACAACGCCCGGCAGATGCCGGTGCTGGAATACTGCCACGGCTATCCCGGCTACACCTGGGAGCAGCTCAAGCCCGGCACCGACCCCTGGGCCCAGGGCATCCTCATGCACGCGGCGGCCCGCATCCAGGCGGCCCGCTACGGCAAGACGCCGTTCTTCGAGGCTACGAGCTTCACCCACGGCGGCGCGGTCGATGGCGGCGGCGAGGACTATTTCCAGAGCCTGACCGAGATGGTCGCCGGCTACGACGCGCTCGCGCTCAACGGCGCCGGCGGCACGCCGCTGCACTTCTTCACCGATCAGACGGCGGCCAGCATCGGGCAGGGGCAGGCGCAGCTCTCCTACCTCGACCAGGTCCGGTTCGCCGTCACCAACGCGGCGCGCGTCCACCTGATCGGGCCGCGTTACCCGTACCCGTTCCGCGACAACATCCATCACACCGGGCTCGGCTACACGCGGATCGGCGAGCTCGAGGGGCTGGTCAAGCGCAAGGTGTTGGACCTCGGCGAAGCCTGGGACTGCGCCCGCATCAGCGCCATCGCGGTCGAGAACGGTGGCTTCACGCTGGCCGTGACCCGGCCGCCGGGCTTCGGTGATCTGGCCGTCGACACCGCCATGATCGAAGCCGCGCCCGACAAGGGCTTCGTGCTCAAGGTCAACGGCGTGATCGTGCCGATCGCCAGCGTCACCGTCAGCGCGAACCTCGTGCGGATCATCCCCGTCGCGATGCCGGCCTCCGGTGCGACGGTCGAGGTCTCCTACGCCTTCTACGGCCGCCTCGACATCCCGCCCGGCACCCATGCCGGCGCCTGGGGCAACATCAAGCGCGTCGGCCCGCCTTCCAGCTACTTCGCCGGCGAGACGGTCGATACTTGGCTGTGCGCTTACAAATCCACACTCGTCGTTTGAGGGTCGTCAGATGAACTACAATGAGATCGCCTTTGCTTTCGAGGACGCCGATGGCCTCGATCAGATCAAGGACTTCCAGTCCCTTCTCACGGGCCCCGAATGCGTGGGCTTCTGGCGCTTCGACAACCCGGCGGCGCTCAAGCTGACCGACGGCCGCGTCGAGGAGATCGCCAACTGGAAGGTCGGTGGCGTGCCGATGGTCCAGGCGGCGGCGGCGCGGCGCGCACCGGTCGTCTACGACGACGTGCTCAAGCGCAACGTCGGGCGCTTCGTCCGCGCCGACACGTCGTTCTACACGGCGTCGGGCTACGTCTTCAATCCGGCCGCGGTCTACTCCTGGGTGGCGGTCGTCTGGATCGACGACTTCGCCGCGTTCAACCAGGTCTGCGGTCAGTACATCAGCACGCCCAACCGCGTGCAGATGCAGACCGGCACCAACACGATGCGTCACCTCTACGGCGACGCCGCCGTCCAGGGACCGATCACCGCCGGCGCCTGGGTTCGCGTCATCGTCTCGCTGGGCGTCGACCTCAAGCCCAAGATCAGGATCGGCAACGCGGCACCCATCATCGGCGTCGCGCCGGCCAACGCGCCGGCTCCGGCGTCGATCAACCTGTTCCAGATGGGCGGCTCCGTCATCACGCTCGGGGGCAAGCTCGATCTTCTGGGCAAGTACAACATCGACCTTCTCGCAACCGGTAACGCGCCGATGCTCGCCAACCTCGACGAATATCTGACCCTGCGCAGCGTGTGATCGGATCGACCTGACGCCCGACCCGTTCGCCATCCGCGCCGCCTCCGGGCGGTTTTTTCATGCCCGCAAGGATCTCCGCCATGACCCCGTTGGACCCGGGCGCGTTCGCACGTCTCGACCGCGCCAAGTTCTTCGCCGCGATCCGCCCCCTGTTCGGCTCGCTCTCGGTGGCGCAGGTCGTCGGCATCGAGCGGCTGCTCGACGCCTTCCTCGCCTACGCCCTGCTCTTGGATCGTCGGCATCTCGCCTACATCCTGGCGACCTCGTTCCATGAGACCGGGAAGCGGATGCAGCCGGTCCGCGAAGGCTTCACGCTCTCAGATGCCGCGGCCCGCCGCGCCGTGGCCTCGCTCTACGCCAAGGGCAGGATCAGTCGGAACTACGCGCTCCCGAACGCCCGCGGCCTGTCGTTCTACGGCCGCGGCGACGTCCAGCTCACGCACGAGGACAACTATCTGCGGATGGGCCGAATCCTCGGCATCGACCTGGCCGGCAACCCCGACCTCGCCCTCGACCCGGCGGTCTCGGGCCGCATACTCGTCGAGGGCGTGACGCGCGGCGTCTCGATCAAGGGCGACTTCACCGGCAAGGCGCTCGAGGACTATATCGCCGGAGACCGCTGCGATTACGTAGGGGCCCGCCGCACGGTGAACGGCACCGACAAGGCCGCGACCATCGCCGGCTATGCCGGGCGGTTCGAGGCCGCGCTCGTCGCCGGCGGCATGTCGCTCCTCGGTGCGCGGATGCCCGGGGCCTTGGGCGCGCCGATCAAAACCGGATCAAGTTCTAGTCCGGCCGCGCCGCTCACTAACCCCCTGACGAATAAGGCCCCGTCGCCCGCCGTGGGCGAGCTGGTCAATTCGCCATCAAAAGTAGGCCAAGCCGAACCCGGCTTCTGGTCGTGCTTCCTGTCGACTATCCGCACCAACATGACGAAAGAAGCCTGACCCATGGGCGCGCTGATCACCCTTATTCCGATGCTCTTGCAGTTCCTCGGCCCCGCCCTGGAGAAGGCCATTCCCGACGCCGGCCAGCGTGCGCAGGTCCAGGCCGACTTCCAGAAGGCGGTGCTCGAGAACCAGTCGGCCCTGAACCAGGCGATGGCCGAGGTCATGAAGGGCGACGCGGCCTCCGAAGGCTGGCTCACCCGCAACGCACGGCCGATGGTCGTCGTGTGGGGCCTGTTCATGGTGACCTACGTCGGCGTGATCGCTCCGATGATCGGACTGCAGAAGGAGGTGGTCGCCGCCTTGGCAGCGACTCCGGACAACCTCTGGAACCTGATCTCGATCGGCATCGGCGGCTTCATCCTCGCCCGCACCGTCGAAAAGGGCATCTCCGCGATCGCCCCCAAGGCCGGCCGGTAACGCACTCCGCGCGTCCGGTCCCGCCGGCGCGCCACCACGCTCGTGGGGGCTCGGATCATGGACACATCGTTTCTCGCACCTGGTCCGATCACCTGGGCAGGCCTCGTCGCTTGCATGCTCGCCGTCGTGGCGATCGTGAAGGGGATCGACTGGCTCCAGGCCCGATCAAAGGCCGGCGCCACGGCGGCCGTCTCGCCGCTCACCATCGACATGGCGGCGGTCAAGATCGAGGTCTCCAGCGTGAAGGACCAGCTCAACGCCTTCAAGATCGAGGTCGCGCGGACCTACGTTACCGGCGACGTGATCACGCGGCTGGAACGCCGGATCGACGAGATGATGCTGTCGGTGCGCGACGAGATGCGCGAGACCAGGGAGCAAATGCTCAAGGCGCTGATGAACCGACGATCAGGCGACTGACCCCCAGTCGCTCATTATCGCTCGATCAGGCCCCGCCCGGCACACGCCGTGGCGGGTTCTCATAGGGCTCTTCGGCTAGGCCTCAGCGCTCGGATGCGAAGTCAATCCTAACGTGGATAACTCTGCTGTAACTCAAATTCTAAAACATCAGCGTTGATTTTTCTGCGTTTGACGTTTCAGATAGATGTCGCCTCTGCACATCGGTGTCAAACATGGACGAAATCACTTCTGATATGCTGCCCGATTACGTCGAGCTAGCCGCCGACATCGTGTCCGCCTATGTCTCCAAAAACGCGGTCCCAGTGACCGAACTCGCCAGCCTGGTAGTGAGTGTACACACGGCTCTCAGCGGTCTTGCTGGTGGTAGATCCGAGGCTCCGGCGACGGACGCCGTCGAAAAGCCGACCCTTGCGCAGATCAAAGATTCCATCACGCCGGATGTCCTCATCAGTTTTGAGGACGGCAAGTCTTACAAGACGATGCGCAGGCATCTGACCCTACGCGGGCTCACTGCCGAGGCCTACCGGGAGAAGTACGGCCTACCTCACGACTACCCAATGACGTCGCCCGCCTACTCGGCACTGCGCGCCGAGATCGCTCGCTCCCTTGGCCTAGGGCAGTTGCGGAAGGACAGGGGCAAGGCTGCGCAGCGGGATAACGCGGTCACTGATACCGCGGGTGAGGCCACGCCAAAGCGAGCTGAACGGTAAGGAGCCGTCCAGACAGGAGTCAGCACGCGCGTTGAACCAATTCCGCCGGAGGGGGCCGTTCCGTCAGCATCACCCTCAATTTCTCACTTAAGCCCCGCCCGGCGCATGCCGCAGCGGGGCTTTTCTTTGATCCTTGTGAATGCGCCCGCGGTCCGATTGCCCATGATCCGCCTATCGAGTTGGTTCCTCCGCCTCGATATGGAAGCGTATTTGCGGGCAATGTCCGTTCTTCGCAGGCGCCTCCAATGTTGATGACCTCAACTCGCCCCGCAGACTCACGGCTTGCGGGGCATTTTCGTCGTGACAGCCTGGTATATCTGACCGATCATGCGGCTGGTCTCTATGCATAAGGTCTCAAACCTTTGTCCGGCCTGCTTGACTGGCGCGCCGGCTTTTTTGCGTTTCCTCTTCCGCCTCGCTCCATCACCGCCCGCGTAATCACCGGGGCAACCCGTGGGCTTCATGCGAGAAACTGCTGGAGTCGTAGGGCTCTTTTGCTCGCTCAGACTTTAGCTTGCCTTCAAGAAGCTCTGCATGCTCTCTCCAAGTCCGACCGAATGGACCGCCAGCTGTTCAGAAATCGTGCGTACTGCTTCCGCAAGCTGACCTGTCGCAGTTGCTGCAGCTGAAACACCGGAGATGTTGCTCGACATTTCCTCGGTCGAGGCTGCCTGCTCTTCAACCGCACCAGCCATTGCCAACGTCAGGTTCGAGAGCTCACCTACCGCAGCGGTAATCAACCCGATAGCTGTAACGGCTTCTGCGGTCGCGCTTTGAATTGCAGTAACCTGTTGCGTGATTTCGCCCGTCGCTTTTGCAGTTTGCGCGGCTAGCGCTTTAACCTCACTCGCTACGACTGCAAATCCACGTCCGGCCGCCCCTGCGCGTGCTGCCTCAATCGTCGCATTCAAGGCCAAAAGATTGGTTTGGTCAGCAATGGACTTGATCATGCCAACGACCGTGTCAACCTTGTTGGCATTCTCAGCCAGCAGACGAACTGTAACATCAGTGGCTGCCGCCTGGGTTGCGATTTGCCGAGCACGCTCGGAGACACTTCCAACTTGACCCGAGATTTCGCCGATCGCGCCCGTCATTTGCTGCGAACCAGCAGCTACGGATGATGCCCGAGCGCTTGCTTCGTCGGCAGATTGGTTCAGCCCCAGGGCCGACTGTTGCATCTCCCTGATCGCGGCACCGAGCGCGTCGACGACACGCGACACTTCTGCCGCCATCGCCACTTGTGCCGTCACGACAGCCCATGTCAGCATCGGTCCAATGTAGTTGCCTTCTGAGTCTTTAATGGCGGATGCGCGGAGTTCAAGCGTTTCTGGACCAACTTTAATCTTTGTGCGATGAGGAAGCCGACTTGCATCAGCCAGCATAGTCCGTTGATGATTCGGATTTTTATGAAATACATCGAACGAAGAACCAAGCATTTCATCAACCTTGATAGGCAAATATTTCTCAATCGCTCCAAGAGTTTTACGAGAGGTCGAATTAAAATAGTTTATTTTAAAATTGTCTTTTGGGTCAGCTGTCATGACTGCAACCGGCATGTCGTCAATCATAGTCATTAGCCGACTTGTTTCGTTCTTTTTTACGGTAACATCAGAAGCAAACTTGATGATTTTCGTAGGTTTACCTTGCGCACCCAAAATTGGATTATAGGTCGCCTCCAACCAAACGCGTCGACGACCTTTGCCCAGGCGCATGAATTCGCCCGATATGTGTTGACCTGATTGAAGTTTATTCCAGAAATCTGTGTATTGCAAACTTGCTGAAAATTTTTCTTCAACAAATATACTGTGGTGCTTACCTTTGACCTCTTCAAGGCTGTAACCAACCACGGAAAGAAAATTATGATTTGCATTCAAAATGTTTCCGTCCATCGAGAACTCAATGATCGCCAGCGAGCGATCAAGCGCATCAAGCTTGGCCTGAGCTTCATTGTAAGCTGATTTACGAAACATCTTTTTTCTCGAGTTCATGCACGCCGATCTCAAATATCTGATGAAGGTTAAAAATTTGTAATTATCTTTATAAATGTCTCTGATTATTGAATTATTGAGCAAGCGGGTTTCAAACCCCCGTTGCCTCTTTTTGATGTGATGCAACCGCAAATCGCGCCTTATTTTCTAATTGGCAAAAAGTCATATGATAAAATTGAAAGCTTTGATTGACCTGGTTTTCGGCTCCAAAAAGTTTTCCTGCAATGGTAAACGAGTATACCGCGCTCATAATGTCGGTCCGGTGACATCGCAAAGCTATGGCAAATATCCGGTTACGCTAACGATTTGTTCGTCTTTTGGGAAATCCTCGAAAAATCGACCTTTGTCTTCACGGAATCGCAGAACGTTTCGGCGCTACCTCGTCTCCATAAGAAGTGCGTGGAATGATCCGTTGGTTGAGGGACGCGGCCGGTAATCGCGACGGCGGCGTGATGCTGATCTTCGCGCTTTCGCTGCCGATCCTGCTGGCCGTGGCGCGGCGGCCCTCGAATACGGGTCCATCGTCAAGCGGCGCGGCGAACTCCAGCGGGCCGCCGACAGCGGCNGGAGTGCGTGGAATGATCCGTTGGTTGAGGGACGCGGCCGGTAATCGCGACGGCGGCGTGATGCTGATCTTCGCGCTTTCGCTGCCGATCCTGCTGGCCGTGAGCGCGGCGGCCCTCGAATACGGGTCCATCGTCAAGCGGCGCGGCGAACTCCAGCGGGCCGCCGACAGCGGCAGCATCGCCGGGGTCAACCAGTTCAAGCTCGCCAATGCCGACGACGCCTCTNTCCATCGTCAAGCGGCGCGGCGAACTCCAGCGGGCCGCCGACAGCGGCAGCATCGCCGGGGTCAACCAGTTCAAGCTCGCCAATGCCGACGACGCCTCTTCCGTGCAGGTGGCGATCGCCACCGCCCAGACCCAGGCGGCGGTGCAGGCCACCGCCGGCGCCACGCTCCAGGCCGCGGCGCAGGTGCTCGGGAACCATTCGAGCGTGCAGGTCACGCTCACCGAGACCGTGCCYCTGGCCATGGGCAAGCTGCTCGCGATGTCGGAGATGACGATCAAGGTGCAATCGACGGCCAAGCTGTCGGGGACGACGCGCCTGTGCCTGCTCGCCCTCGATCCCGCCGCGCGCGGCGCCTTCCACCTCGAATCCTCGGCGCGGATCACGGCGGGCGACTGCTCGCTCTACTCGAACTCGCGCCACGCCTCCGGCATCGAGGGCGAGAGCAACGCGGTCGCCCGCGCCCTCTCGACCTGCTCGGCCGGCGGCTACACCGGCAACAAGGCGAGCTTCATGCCGCCGCCGGCCACCGACTGCCCGGTGCTCAAGGACCCGCTCGCCGACCGTGCCGGCCCGTCGCTCGGCCTCTGCAAGATCCTGCCGCTGTGGTACAACCCCAAGATGCTGTTCGACGGGATCGACAGCCCGCTCTACGGCACCCAGGTGGTCAGCACCACGGCGACCCTGGAGCCGGGCACCTATTGCGGCGGCCTGCACATCACCAAGGGCGCCAAGGTCACGCTCAAGCCCGGCATCTACATCATGTCCGGCGGGCCCCTGGTGGTGGACAAGAAGTCGTCGTTCACCGGCACCAACACCGGCTTCTACTTCACAGGCCTGCGCGCCGGCCTGCTGTTCGACGAAGACAGCGTCATCAGCCTGACCGCGCCCAAGAGGACGGCGACCGCCTGCTGCGCGCCGGCCTGCTGTTCGACGAAGACAGCGTCATCAGCCTGACCGCGCCCAAGGACGGCATCATGGCGGGACTGCTGTTCTTCGAGGACCGCGCCCTCATCAACCTCCTGCCGCTGCCGCCGCCCCTCAGCGGCAAGGGGCCCGCGCCGTCCCTGATCGGGGCCGTCGTCGGCCTGCGCGAGTACCGGATCATCAGCAACGAGGCCCGCAACCTCCTGGGCACCATCTACCTGCCCGCCGGACGCCTGATCATCGACTCGAAAAGGCCCATCGCCGATCAGTCCGCTTACACGGTGATCATTGCTCGGATAATCAACCTCTACGATGGCCCCGACCTCGTCCTAAACGCCCGCTACGGCACTACCGACATCCCCGTCCCCGAGGGCGTCGGCCCGAGTTCGGCTGATACCGTGCTGTCAAACTGACCCCAGTTGAGTCTCTATCCACCCTGCAAGCTTTCGGCGAAATCTTCCGGGATCTCGCCGAACCTTCCTAGGATGGTGACGCCTTCGAGCTCGCCGGTCTCGTCGTCGGCCATCACCTTAAGCGCTGCCGTTCCTGGCATCCGGCCGGCCATAGCCTCGGCCTTCTTTAATGCGCCGCTCTCGGTCGGCGAGATCTCGCGGTCGCCCGGGACCAGGCGCTTGCGCTTGATCGTGAACGTCTGGACGAGGAACGTGGTCTTGATCGTCATGGCCGGTCTCCGCTCCTGACAGCCCCGCGCTGTCCCCGTTATCCACAGCCCGCGCGATCCCGTTGACCCGGCCCGCCCCTCCTGTTTGTTCTCTTTCCGTTCTATCACGGATCGGAGCGCGATGTGGGCCTGTATCGGATCGCGGACCTGGACCCGGCCGGATTTATCCCCATACCGATCATGGGGCCCGCGCTATGCGCCGGGTTCCCGTCGCCGGCCGACGACTTCTTGGAAGGGGCGCTCGAACTGCCGCGCTGGCTCGCGCCCAATCCGCCGGCCACCTTCGCCTGGAACATCTCGGGCGATTCGATGCGGGCCGCCGGTATCTTCGACCGCGACCTCGCGGTGGTGGACCGCAGCCTGAAGGCCGGCGACGGCAGCGTGGTCGTGGCCGCGATCGACGGCGAGATGTCGATCAAGCGGCTGCGCATTGAGGGCAGCGTGGCGCGGCTGGCTTTCGACAATCCGGACCTGCCGGCTTTCGCCGTCCAGGAGGCGGCCGAGGGCGAGATCTGGGGCGTGGTCCGCTTCACGATCCGCTGGCACGNGGCTGGCTTTCGACAATCCGGACCTGCCGGCTTTCGCCGTCCAGGAGGCGGCCGAGGGCGAGATCTGGGGCGTGGTCCGCTTCACGATCCGCTGGCACGTCGCGCGCGCCGGACTGGTGCGATGAGCCGCGCCATCGCGCTGATCGACGGCAACAGCTTCTACTGCTCCTGCGAGCGGGTGTTCGACCCCAAGCTGGCACGGGTGCCGGTGATCGTGCTGTCCAACAACGATGGCTGCGCCATCGCCCGGACGGCCGAAGCCAAGGCGCTTGGGATCAAGATGGGCGACCCCTTCTTCAAGATCTGCGAGCAGTGCCGGCGGGACGGGGTGCGGGTCTTCTCATCGAACTACACCCTCTATGGCGACATGTCGGCCCGCACGAACGCGGTGTACCGCGACTTCGCGCCGGTGGTGGAGATCTACTCGATCGACGAGAGCTTCCTCGATCTGTCCGACGTGCATCCCGACCGACGCGGCGAGCTCGCCCGCGATCTGCGGGCGACGGTCCGAGCCTGGACCGGCATTCCAACCTGCGTCGGGATCGGGCCGACGAAGACCCTGGCCAAGCTCGCCAACCACATCGCCAAGTCCATTCCCGACCTCGACGGCGTCTGCGACCTGTCCGACGAGGACGAGCGGGCGGCCTGGCTCTGCCGCATCCACGTCGGCGAGGTCTGGGGTATCGGCCGGGCGTCGCTCGCCAAGCTCGAAGCCATGGGCGTCGATTCGGTGGCGGACCTGCGCGACCTCGACCCCCGTCCGGTGCGCAAAGCGATGACGGTGGTGGGCGAGCGTATCATCCATGAGCTACGCGGGCTGTCGTGCCTGCCGCTCGAACTGATGCCGGCCCAGCGCAAGGGCTGCGCGGTGACTCGCTCGTTCTCCCGCCGCGTCACCGAACGTGCGGTGCTGGAGCAGGCGGTGGCGGCGCACGCGACCCGCCTCGGCGAGAAGCTCCGGCGCGGCGGCCTTGGCACGTCCCACGTCACCGTCTTCTACCACACCAGCACCCACGACCGCGGTGACCCGATGCGGTCCGTCTCCACCACCGTGACGCTGCCGGAGGCGACCAACGACACGCTCGCGCTGATCGCCGCGGCCCGGCACGGCGTCGATCGCACCTGGCGCGATGCGCCGGACGACCGCCCCTGGCGCTACTCCAAGGCTGGTGTCGTCACCACCGACCTGATGCTGCTCGATGCCAGCCCGCGAGCGTTGATCGGCCAGCTCGATCGCGAGCGCAGCGGCCCCCTCATGGCGGCGATGGACGCCTGCAACGCCCGCTTCGGCCGCGGGAGTGTCGTGCCGGCCCGGGCCGGGCTGATGGAGAAGCGGACGTGGTCGACGAAGTTCGAAATGCGTAGTCCGCGCTACACGACGCAGGTGGCCGAGCTGCCGACGGCTCGGGCTTAGGCCCCGACAGGACGAAAAGCCCTTTGCAAACCCGCTCTAAGCCATTGATTTGTAATGGCCTCCGGAGTCTATCTTTTGCAAAATTATGTAATAAAATCAACGAATATATCTAGCTTGAGGTGCTAGTCCTGCAAGGGGTGGAGGTTCGAGTCCTCTTGGCCGCACCAACTCTACTGTCCTCGACGACAGGGAGTTGGTGCAAGACGATCCGGTTGCCGGCGACCGTGGTCCGACGCCGCTCCGAACCGAGGAGCGGTCCGGTGTCCGAAGCCCGTGCCATCATCACGAGTAACCCGACGAGACGCTCCGTCGCCTGGATGGTGTACCTGGGCGCGAGCCGGTCGAACCGCGCGGCGACGGGTCGGTTGTCTTTTTGCATCCACAGCGAGGACGACCGATGATCCGCCTGTCCCATGCGGCCCTTCTGCTGATCGCGGTCGCGCTGCCGGCGAGCCTGCCGGTTCCGGCGATGGCCCAGAGTCCGGCCAAGGACTACCTGTTCCAGGAACAGCGCTTCAGCCGGGCCTGCCGGCCGCCGCTCAAATACGCGGCCGGGGCGTGCGTGCGCCGTTGTCCCGCAGGTTACGAGGACATGGGCCGCACCTGCCGGCAGCGCAGCATGAGAGGCGGCGGCTGGTAGCCGCGGCGCCCGCACCGGCCTCCGACAACGCCCGCGGAACGAGAGCCCCTGTCTCCCGGCGCAGCGTCCAGGCCGCTCGACCCTAGCCATCCCTCGTCGGCGATCCTGCTCGATCCGCTCTCGACGAACGACAGAACGGCGCCCCCTGCGGCGCCGTTCTGTCGTTCGCACGCCTGCGCGTCACACAGAGAACGGAAAACCTTCCCGCACGATGCCGATGCCATCCTTAATCCACCCAACAACTGCGGCAAGATGCCACATCTGGTACCGGAGGCCTGGGCGGCGACGGGGAGAACCACAGGTAGAGCCGGGCCAACACGAAAAGAGGAAACCCATGCGCCACCTGCTCCTCAACCTCGCCGTCCTGCTCGCGCTTCCTGTCGCCGCCCAGGCCCAGGATGCCGGAGACCCTGCCGCCGGCGAAAAAGCGTTCACCGCCTGCAAGGCCTGCCATCAGGTCGGCAAGAACGGCGTCGGTCCCAATCTCGTCGGCGTCGTCGGCCGCAAGGCCGCGAGCTACGACGGCTACACCTATTCGGCGGCGCTCAAGGCGGCCGACATCACCTGGGACGACGCCAACCTGCACGCATGGCTGAAGAACCCGAAGGCCAAGGTTCCCGGGACCAAGATGATCTTCGCGGGCTATCCCGACGACAAGAAGATCGACGACGTCATCGCCTACCTGAAGACGCTGAAGTAAGCGGCGGCCCGGACCGGGACCAGGCCGGCTCCCGGCCATAGCGACGGGAGGGGCGGGACGGATCGGCCGTCCCGCCGAGGCGCGACACGGGCCGGGCCCCGTCCGGTCACTCGCGGAGCTCGTTCACCAGCTCGAGATGGGTGCCTTTCGCCAGGGCCAGGCCGACCTCGTAGAGGAGGAGGTCGATGAGTTCGCGCATCGAGGCCGTCCCGGCCTCCTCGATCACCGCACGGGCGGCCATGCAGTGATCCGCGAGGATCTCGAGGGCGTCGTCGGACTGGATCATCTGGGTTGCGGCCATGGTGTGGAATTCCTCATCAGGGGCGGCGATCACGCCGCGAGATACTGGACGACGGGGGCGAGGACGGAGCCGGTGTCGCCGCGGACTCCGCGAAGGCGGGCCAGGGTGCGGGCGTCGAATTCGGCGGTGGCGGCCAGGATGTCCTCGCCGCTGATCCGTTGCGGCAAGCCCAGCGGACGTGCCCGGAAATGCAGCTGCACCACGTGCAGCAGGTAGAGGGTCGGCATCTGCAGCACGAGCTGGCGCACGCCGCTGGCCAGGCCCCATTCGACGATTCCCGTCAGGAGCGCGATGGAGACCGGGTTGACGGCCTTGCCCCGCGCCCGGTGCGAACGGGCGACCGCCTGCCGGGTCCACTCCCAGGTGTCGGTGCCGCAGGGGCGCTCGCCCTCGCAGAGTTGCGGCATCACGTCCGACAGGAGATGCGGCCGCGTCGTCGGCAAGAGCCGGCTATAGCCGATGACCCGTTCGTCCTCCATGGCCAGAAAATGCACGGCCTGCGGCGTATCGAACTGATCGATCTCGCGACAATCCGGCTTGGCAAGATCGGTCCACTTCTTTTCGACGACGAAGACCTCATGACGTAGACGCCATACCTGCTCCATCGCATCGGAATACTGATTTGCATTACCGGGCGTAACGATATGGATCATGTTCGAGCCTCCGCGTTCGAGGCTTGTCTCGCATGTTGCTTCAGCGGCGCGTACTACGGGAATCCGTAGGGCGGGGCCGACGCGTGGCGGCGCGCCCCGCCCGGCTGTGCTATCCCTCGCGGCACGTTCGACTGCGCGCGTCCATACGGCTTCGAGCCCGGGCACGGGCGCGCCCCACCCCAGGTGACGCCGCCCCGCTGCGAGGCGGCACCGGAAGGCCCCATGACCCAGACGAAAACCGTGATGGTCGGCGATGTCGCGATCGGGGGGCAGAGGCCCTTCGTCCTGATCAGCGGCCCCTGCCAGCTGGAGAGCCTCGAGCATGCCCGCATGATGGCCGAGGGGATCGCCGCGGCCTGCGCCCCGACGGGGACGCCCTTCATCTTCAAGGCGAGCTACGACAAGGCCAACCGGTCGTCGATCTCCACCGAGCGCGGCCTCGGCCTGGACGAGGGGCTGCGCATCCTCGACCGGATCGGCCGGGAATTCGGCTGCCCGGTCCTCACCGACGTGCACGACGCGGGACAATGCTCTGCCGCGGCCGAAGTCTGCCACGTGTTGCAGATCCCCGCCTTCCTGTGCCGGCAGACCGACCTTTTGCTCGCCGCGGGCCGGACCGGGCGCGCGGTCAACGTCAAGAAGGGGCAGTTCCTCGCGCCCTGGGACATGGGGAACGTGGCCGCCAAGATCGCCTCGACCGGCAACGAGAACATCCTCCTGTGCGAGCGGGGCACGTCGTTCGGCTACAACACCCTGGTCACCGATTTCCGGGGACTGCCGACCATGGAGCGCACCGGCTACCCGGTGGTGTTCGACGCCACCCATTCGGTGCAGCAGCCCGGCGGCCAGGGCACCACCTCCGGCGGACAGCGCGAATTCGCTCCGGTCCTCGCCCGCGCCGCCGTGGCGGTGGGCGTCTCGGCCCTGTTCATCGAGACCCACCAGGACCCCGACAACGCCCCCAGCGACGGGCCCAACATGATCCCCCTCGACGAGATGCGAGGGTTGATCGGCAGGCTGGCCGCTTACGACCGGCTGACGAAGGCCGCCTGACCGGTGGCGCCGACGGGGACGAACGGCCAAGGCCTCATGGTTTCGCCGTCTTGCAGGGGGAAGGGGAGGGGCGGCTCAGGGTCCGGGTGCCCGTCCGACACGAGGATTGCCAAGAAGGCCAGGCTTTCGGACCGCATGACCGTCGAGCCTGGCTGAAGGAGCGCTGAATCGGCGATGCCCTCGAACAGACGCCACTTATCGAACGGACCCTGCATCATCCCGCTTGAAATACGCCGCCCGAACGGCTTTTTGGGGCTGGCGGAACCTTGCGATCTCCTGCGAGGGACCCCGACCACCCACGACGACGGGCATGTCCTCGCCGACGGCGGCATCCGCAATCCTCGCGGCCGGCATGCGCGACATTGCGTCGAGTCGCATCCGCCCTGCCGAACCTGAAGCTTTGTCGGTCCTGAAGAAGAGATTGTGCCCGCGATGGATTTCAGCAGCCCCACCTTCTACCTGTCGGTCCTCCAGATCATCTGGATCGACCTCCTGCTCTCCGGCGACAACGCGGTGGTGATCGCCCTCGCCGTGCGGGGCCTTCCGGCACACCAGCGCAAGGTCGGCATCTGGCTCGGCGCCGGGGCCGCCGTGCTTCTGCGCATGATCTTCGCCGGCCTGATCTCCTACCTGCTCAACGTCCCCTTCCTGAAGGTGGTCGGCGCCCTGCTGCTTCTCTGGATCGCGATCAAGCTGGTGGTCGGCGAGGAGGAGGAGGAGACCGACATCGCGACGTCGGGCACGATGTGGAAGGCCGTCTGGACGATCGTCGTCGCCGACGCCGTCATGAGCCTCGACAACGTCATCGCCATCGCCGCCGCCGCCAAGGGGCACTACGAGCTCTTCATCTTCGGCCTGCTGCTGTCGGTTCCCCTGGTGGTGTTCGGAGCGACCCTGGTCTCGAACATCCTCAAGCGCTACCCGGCCATCGTCTGGGCCGGCGGCGCACTCCTCGGCTGGGTCGCCGGCGAGATGTTCATCGGCGACAACTTCCTGCTCACCTACCTGCAGCCGCACCTGCCGGCCTACATCGTGGCCAACCCCCATTCGGAGGGCTACCTCATGAGCATCGGCCTGCTGCACTACGGCGTCGCGGCCCTGGGCGTGCTGATCGTCCTCGCGGTCGGCCTCATCATCGTGAAGCGCAAGGGCGGGCACCATGGGTCGTCGGCCCTGTCGGAGACCGTCCGCTGAGCGGGTTCAAGCAATGTGGTGACGGGGGTTCCCGAAGGAGACCCGCGTCCGATCGTGAACCCGGGCGGACGACGTGTCGGCCTGCCAACGCGTGTCTGCCGAGGGTCCCTGGTCCGGGACTGCCGTGCGCCCGGGCCTTCTCGGCGACGGGGGTACGGTTTCTCAACCTCTTGCGGCCAGGATTCCAGCCGCGGAGGACCAAGCCATGACCGAGACCTCGACCAACGATCGACCGGCACGGTCGGGCACCGGCCCGTCCCTGTCCCTGGTGGAGCCGGCCACCGTGCCGTCGGACCGCCGCGGCGCGGTGCGCCGCAAGCTCGTCATCGAGGTCTCGTCCGATCTTCACCAGCGCATCCTGTCGATCTGCGCCACGCGCCGCATCCCGGTGAACCAGGCGGTTCGCGAGGTACTGGAGCGGTCCTTTCCCGGCAAGTGACGGCTGGGCAAGTGACGGTGACGGCCAGACAAGTGACGGCCAGCGACCTGCCTGCGTCACATCCCCGTCCCCAGGAACGACGCGGATGACGGTCCGTTGACGGTCATTCTCGAGCCATGACCGGAACCGACACATGTCCACCAAGATCCTCCTCACCGCCGCGGCCGCCTGCGTTCTCCTCGCAGGACCCGCCCTCGCTCAGGACGTGCGGATGGACCGCATGCCGAACCAGACCGGGACGGTGGTGCAGCCGCTGCAGAATTCCACCGGGAACGACGGCGGCGTCGTGATCTCGCGCGGTGCGACCGGGGCCGATACGATCACCACCGATTCGGCCGCGGGCGGCAATGCCAGCCGGCCGGAGCAGGCCATCCCGAACGGCAGCGCCAACGGCGGCGGCGGCGGACGGTGACGGCTGCGAACGGACCGGAGGGCGGGAGGCAATCGACCGCGTTGCGGGAAGGCGCGCAGGCGCGCTTCTCTCTGTGCTTCCGACCGACATCGACGTCGGTGGTTTGTCATGAGCCCAGGTCGGGCCTCACCGCAGACGGGGCAGCATGGCCAATATCGCGATCATGATCGGCACGCCCGGCGGCACCCGCCTCATGGCGGCGTCCTCGGAACGCAGCGCCGCACTGATGGCCGAGGCGCTGCTCGTCACCCTCGGGCGCGACGCGCTTCCCGCGCCGCTCTGGGTGCAATGTGCCGACACCGGAATCGTCTCGCGGCTGACTGCCTATCTCGGCGATCTCCAGGCCGACATCCTCGGCGTCGAGGCGGAGTGACGGACGCGGCGGCCCGGTGCCGCCGCGTCCGTTGTTTCGATCCCGGGGCGCGAGATCGGGGCGCGACGGCCTACTGACCGCTGGCGTCGACGGCGGCGCGCAGGACGGGGGTCCAGCGGGCGACTTCGCTCTCCACGAGCGCCTGGAGGGCCTTGGGTCCCTGCTCGGCCGTAGACGGCACGGTGCCGCCCAGATCGAGGATGCGCTTCTTGGTGCCGGCGTCGGCCAACGCGCTGGCCAGCGCGTCCTGCAGCTTCTTGGCGACATCCTGCGGCAGGCCCTTGGGCGCGAAGACCGCGTTCCAGGCGCTGACCTCGTAGCCGGGAAGACCCGCTTCCTTGGTGGTCGGAACGTCCGGCAGCGCCGGGGACCGCTCGGCGGTGGCGATGGCGTAGGCCTTGATCGTGCCGCCGGTGATCTGTGTGGCGACGTTGACGATCTGGTCGGTCATGAAGTCGACCTGGTTGGCCATCAGGTCGTTCAGGGCCGGGCCGGTGCCGCGATAGACGACCAGGGTCGGCTTGGCGCCGATGATCGAATCAAACAGCACGCCGGTCGAGTGCGAGACCGAGCCGACGCCGGCATGGGCCTGGTTGACCTTGGGGCCGCCCGCCTTGACCGCCTCGACGAAGGCCTTGAGGTCGGCCGCCGGGAAGTCCTTCTTGGCGACGATGACGATCGGCGTACCGGCCGCCATCCCGATCGGGTCGAAGCTCTTGGCGGGGTCGTACTTGAGGCCCTTGAACAGGGCCGGCGCGGCACCGTGAGTGCCCATGTGGCCCATCATGATGGTGTAGCCGTCGGGACTGGCCTGCGCGGCGCGGGTGATGCCGGTGGTGCCGCCGGCGCCCGACACGTTCTCGATCACCACCTGCTGGCCGAGGGAGCGCGACATCTGCTCGGCCACCAAGCGGGCGACGATGTCGGTGGGGCCGCCGGCGGCGAAGGGCACCACCATGGTGATCGGGCGCTGCGGAAAGGTCTCGGCGGCGGCCTGGCCGGCGAGGCCGACCGTGGCGGCGAGGCCGAGGGCGCCGAGCGCGCGGCGGGTGAACGTTGTCGTCATGGCGTCATCATCCCTTCGAGGTCGTGGATCCCATCCGACATCCGTCCGCTTGGCTTCGCCCTGCGGATGCCGGCTTCGCTCAGGCGCCGCGCGGGCTCGGTGATACGGTTTCCGCTCGAATCGAGCGAGAGGCGCATCCGTCGCGGTTAGGCTTCGGTGAAGACCTCGTCCCGGCTCTTTCGCAAGGCGGGCGTGAGGGCCGCCACGAGCATCACCACCGAAATCACGAGCAGCACGGCGGTGACCGGGCGCTCGAAGAACACCATCGGATCGCCCCGCGACAGGGTAAGCGACCGGCGCAGGTATTCCTCCATCAGGCGCCCGAGGACGAAGCCGAGCAGCATCGGCGCCGGCTCGAAACCGAGCTTGATCAGGCCGTAGCCGAGGAGGCCGAAGAAGGCGATCAGCATCACGTCGGTGGGCAGGGAATTGATGGAGTAGATGCCGATCGAGCAGAACATCAGGATCGCCGGGAACATCAGCCGGTAGGGGACCTTGAGCAGGCGCACCCAGAGGCCGACCAGCGGCAGGTTGATGATCAGCAGCATCAGGTTGCCGATCCACATCGAGGCGATCATGCCCCAGAACAGGTTCGGGTTCTTGGTCATCACGCCGGGGCCGGGGATGATGCCGTGGATGGTCATGGCGCCCACCATCAGTGCCATCACCGCGTTGGGCGGGATGCCCAGGGTCAGGAGCGGGATGAAGGAGGTCTGCGAGCCGGCGTTGTTGGCACTCTCCGGCCCCGCGACGCCCTCGATGGCGCCGCGGCCGAACCGGCTCGGGTCGCGGGCGATGCGCTTCTCGATGGCGTAGGAGGCGAAGGGGCCGAGCACGGCGCCGTTGCCCGGCAGGATGCCGAGGATCGAGCCGATGGCGGTCCCGCGCAGCACCGAGGGCGCGGCCTGCTTCAGATCGGCCCGGCTGGGCAGCAGGCGGCCGATCTGCTGGCGCACCACGTCGCGGGTTTCGGTCTGGTCGAGGTTGCGCAGGATCTCGGCCACGCCGAACAGCCCCATGGCCAGCACCGAGAAGTCGACGCCGTCCGACAGGAAGGAGAGGCCGAAGGTCATCCGCTCCTGGCCGGTCTCGAGGTCGGTCCCCACCGACGCCAGCAGCACGCCCACCAGGATCATCGCCACCGCCTTGAGGACGGAGCCGCGCGCCAGCACCACGGCGAAGACGAGCCCCATCACCATCAGCGCGAAATACTCGGCCGGGCCGAACACCATGGCGAGACCCGTGAGCGGCGCGCCCAGGGCCGCGATCAGCAGCGTCGCCACCGTGCCGGCGAAGAACGAGCCCATCGCCGCGATGCCCAGCGCGATGCCGGCCCGGCCCTGGCGCGCCATCTGGTGACCGTCGAGGGTGGTCACCACCGAGGTCGCCTCGCCGGGAATGTTGACGAGGATCGCGGTGGTGGAGCCACCGTACTGCGCCCCGTAGTAGATGCCCGCCAGCATGATCAGCGCACCCACCGGGTCGAGCCCGAAGGTGATCGGCAGCAGCATCGCGATGGTGGCGATCGGGCCGACGCCGGGCAGGACGCCGATCAGGGTGCCGACGAGGCAGCCCAGGAAGCACAGGCCGAGGTTCTGCAGGCTCAGCGCGACGCTGAAACCGAGCCCGAGATTGGCGAGGAGGTCGGTCATGATCGGGCTCAGGTCGTCAGGGAGTGGGTGGCGACGTCGACCGGCCGGCGCCGGGCGCCGCTGCGAAGCAACGCCACCATCCCGATACCGAGGAGGATCAGGACCCCGGCCGACAACCGCAGCAGGAGCCGCATGGAAATCGAGCCGGACAGGGCCTCGATGACGACGGTGGGAAACATCGGGATCGGCAGGTTCAGGAGATCGCCGAACAGCAGCATGCAACCCGCGGTGAGGAGGAGCGCCAGGCAGACGAGTTCGCCAAAGCGCGCCTCGGGGCTGGCGTAGCCGCCCACGATGATCGCGAGGGGACCGGCGACGATGAGGCCGAGGCCGGGCGTGGTGAAGGGCCCGACCGGGACCGGCCGGATCGTCACCGCGAAGGCGACGATGGCGAGCATGACGACGACGACGCCGCGCCAGGCCACGGGCGGCAGCGGCTCGCCGGTCTTCAGGAAGCCCGCCAGGACGAGGGCGACGCCGCAAGCGGCGACGCCAATGCCGAGCCAGCGCGGCATCAGGCCGGGCCCCATGGCGCCAAGCGTGCCCTGCGGCAGGTCGCTGCCCGCCCAGACCGCGAAGACGCCGAGCGCGATCAATCCGAGGCCGGCGGCGAGGCTCTGCGGCCCACGGATCGGGCCACCCGCGCGGGCGGAGCCGTCATCGGGCACGCTCATGGTCGATCCTCCGCTGTTGTCGTCGTCCGGCCTGTCCGCCTCTGCGGGCGGATCGAAATGGAGCGGCCGGAGCCTATCCATTCCGAGCGTCTACAAGGGCCATTCGGCGGTGCCAAGCCTTGCCGGCACTGCATTTTCGATAAGACGTTCAGGATTACCAACACTAGGGCGCGCAATGACGCCGGCCGTCATTCGATCTGGACGCCGGCTTCCTTCACGACCGGGGTCCATTTGACGATCTCGGCCTTGACGTGGTCGGCCAGCTGCTCGGGCGTCGAGCTGACGACGGTGGCGCTGAAGGCCTTCATCCGCTCGATCACGGTGGGGTCGGCCAGGGCCTTGATCGCGGCGGCGTTGAGGGCGTCGATGATCGGGCGCGGGGTCTTGGGCGGGGCGAACAGGGCGTTCCAGGTGTAGGTCTCGTAGCCCGGCAGGCCGGCCTCGGCGACGGTGGGGATGTCCGGGAAGGACGGCGCGCGCTCCTTCGTGGTCACCGCCAGCCCGCGCAGGGAGCCCGCCTTGATGAACTCGGAGGCCGAGGGCAGGTTGTCGAACTGGATCGGCACCTGGCCCGCGACCACGTCGTTGAGGGCCGGACCCGAGCCGCGATAGGGGATGTGCTGCATGCTCACCCCCGCCATGCTCTTGAACAGCTCGCCCGAGAGGTGCAGCGGCGTGCCGAGGCCCGACGAGGCGTAATTGTACTTCTCCGGCGAGGCCTTGAGCAGGGCGATCAGCTCCTTCACCGAATTGGCCGGCAGCTTGGGGTTCACCACGAGGACGTTGGGGATGACCGCCAGGAGCGAGATCGGCGCGAAGTCGGTCACCGGGTCGTAGGGCTTGCGCTTGAGCATCAGCGGGTTGAGCGCATGGGTCGCCACCGTCCCCATGAGGATCGAGTAGCCGTCCGGCTCCGCCTTGGCGACGCGCGCCGCCCCGACGTTGCCGCCGGCCCCGACCACGTTCTCCACCACCACCTGCTGGCCGAGCACGTCCGACATCTTCTGGGCCACGAGGCGTCCGACCACGTCGGTGGACCCGCCCGCAGCGAAGGGCACGACGAGGGTGATCGGCCGGATCGGGTAGGGGGCCTGCGCCGAAGCGGGCAGGGACGCGGCGAGCGTGGCGGCGGCCAGGCCGAGCAGGAGCGATCGACGCGCCGGTGTCGGGAGGGTCATCGTGGCGTTTCCCTTCGTGATTGTTGGCGCCACCTTACACGGCACCGGGCACGAGGAAACGTGGTTGGAAGGTCTTGCACAGGATCGGATGGCGCAACGTCGGACGATCGCGCGAAGCGACCCTTATTCCGCCGGCGTCTGCCGACCGGGACGCGTGAACCGTTCGGCGACGAGGTCGACCGCCCCCCGAGCCCCATCACGAACGGCGCGACGAAAAAGAGATCCGCATCGACGGAGGCCGTCGCGCACGTCTTCAGGGCCGCGGCGCCCGGCTCGACGCGTTCGACGAGAACGGGATCGGTCACGCGGAACCTCGTCCGTGAGGCTCGCGGGCGAGCGTCGGCGCGATCCTCATCGCGTCACGCCCATTCATTCAACACGCCGCGACGTTCACCGCCAATCCACCCAGCGAGGTCTCCTTGTACTTCGTCTGCATGTCGGCGCCGGTCTGGCGCATGGTCTCGATCACGGCGTCGAGGCTGACGTGGTGGATGCCGTCGCCGCGCAGCGCCAGGGAGGCGGCGACGATGGCCTTGTTGGCGCCGAAGGCGTTGCGCTCGATGCAGGGGATCTGGACGAGGCCGCCGATGGGGTCGCAGGTCATGCCGAGGTGGTGCTCCATCGCGATCTCGGCGGCGTTCTCGATCTGGAGGGTGTTGGCGCCGAGCAGCGCGGCCAAGCCCGCCGCGGCCATGGAGGCGGCCGAGCCGACCTCCCCCTGGCAGCCGACCTCCGCCCCCGAGATCGAGGCCCGGCGCTTGATCAGGCCGCCGACGGCAGCGGCGGTGAGCAGGAAGTCGCGTCCGCGCTCGGGCGACCAGTCCGGGCAGAAGTCGCGGGCATAGCGCAGCACCGCGGGCACGATGCCGGCCGCGCCGTTGGTGGGCGCGGTGACGACCCGCCCGCCGGCGGCGTTCTCCTCGTTGACGGCGATGGCGAACAGGCTGACCCAGTCGAGGACCTCGTGGGCGGCACGGCTGTTGGAATGGCGGCCGGCCTCCAACTGGTCGTGGATCGCCTTGGCGCGGCGGCGCACCCGCATGCCGCCGGGCAGCAGCCCGTCCATGCGCAGGCCGCGGTCGATGCAGGCGAACATCGCCTGCGCGATCCCGTCGAGGCGCGCCTCGATCTCGTGGAGCGGGCGCAGGCCGCATTCGTTGGCGAGCTGGACCTGGGCGACGGAGAGGCCCGTGCGCGCGCAGACCTCCAGGAGCTCGGCGCCGCTGAGGAAGGGATGGGTCGCGGTGGAGACCGGCAGGCTCGCCTCCGCCCCGGCGCCGACGACGAAGCCGCCCCCGATGGAATAGGAGACCTCCTCGGCCACGCACGTCCCCTGCGCGTCGAAGGCGCGAAAGCACATGCCGTTGGTGTGCACCGGCAGGAGCTCGGTGAGGTTGAGGATGAGGTCGGCGTCCGGGTCGAAGGCGATCCCACGCCCGATCGACCGTTGGGCGCGCAAGGCGGCCATCAGGCCTGGGATCGCATCCGGATCGATCGTCTCGGGCGAGTGCCCGAGCAGCCCGAGGCAGATCGCCGTGTCGGTGGCGTGCCCACGCCCGGTCCAGGCCAGGGAGCCGTAGATCTCGACCTCCACCCGCGCCGTCTGGGGCCCGAGCCGGGCGCGGAACCCATCGGCCGCGATCATCGGGCCGACGGTGTGCGAACTCGACGGGCCGATACCGATCTTGAACAGGTCGAAGACGCTGATCATGCCCGGCGCGATCGCCCGCGGCGTCTGGCCCGCGAGGGCCGTTTCAAGTGGCATGCATCGGCTCCCGGCCCGCTCGGGCGGCAGCATGTCCCGTACCAATGCACCACGCCCGATCCGCCCGATGTAGGAATCGATCGTGACGCATACGTGGCATGCATCGCACGAATGAATATCTTTTGCCGGTGAAGATTTCGGACGCCCGGAGAGTGTCCGGCCACCGGCGGAGGTTAATCACGCTTCATCATTGTGGCGACGATGCGCAAGCGATTGCCTAAAAAAACGGACGCCTGATCTCGTCGCCTTCCATTTGAGCTTAAAAAAGCGCGTGAAGGTGCTCAAACGCACGTCCATTCGTCCGATTCATCGCCATATCGGGCTCACACCATAAGACGCGCCCCACCCCACCCTTCAGCGGGACGCGCCGGTATGAACGGACAGATGATGACCTCCCGAGTAGTTTCCGCCGCCTTCGCCTTCGTCCTGGCTTCGGCCGGTGCCACGGCGCTGGCCCAGAACTCCAGCGCGCCGAACCTGCGCCCGGTCGCCGAGAGCGGCAGCGGCCGCCTCGCACCCCGCTACCCGGCGCCGCCGTCCTATGGCACCGACGCGGTCGCCAGCCTGCGCGGCGACACCCTGACCACCGGCTCGATCGCCCAGCGCCAGCGCGAGACCCGCGCGCACTGAGCGCACGGCGGTTCGACGCGATCGTGAGCCGGTCCCGAAGGGGGCCGGCTTTTTTCGTGTCTCGCGTCAGCCCAGCAGCGCGCGGCGCGCCTTGCGCTTCTGCAGCCACAGGCCGGTGCCCAGCGCCAGGCCGATCACCAGCAGGGACATCGCCGTGGTGAGGGTGCCGAGCGCGTAGATCTCCGGGGTGGTCACGGTCGTCGTCAGCCCCTGCAGTTCGAGGGGCAGCGTGTTGCGGCCGCCGATCGCCTGGCTGGTGCGGGCGAGTTCGTCGAACGAGAGGGTGAAGCCGAACAGGGCGACGCCCACCAGCGAGGGCCCGAGGATCGGCACCACCACGTGGCGCAAAGTCTGGGCGCCGGTGGCGCCCAGATCGCGCGCCGCCTCCTCGTAGGCCGGGTCGAACCGGTTGAAGACCGCGAACATGATCAACAGGCCGAAGGGGAGCGTCCAGGTGAGATGGGCGCCGAGCGCGGAGGTGTAGAGCCCCATCAGCGTGCCGTGCTCCTGCAGCCAGCCCCAGCCGGTGGCGGCGGCGGCCGCATTGACGAGGTCGTCGAGGAGCCGGAACTCGAGGCCGATGCCCAGCGACACCACGATGGAGGGTACGATCAGGCTCGCCACCGCGATGGTGAACAGCGCGCCCTCGCCGCGAAAGTGCTTGCGGAAGGCGAGGCCCGCGAAGAACGACAGCACGACGGTGAGCGCCATCACGACGAAGCCCAGGCGCAGCGAGCGCCACAGCGCCGCCCAGATGTCGACGACGCCCATCCCGGCCCAGAGCCGCGAAAACCAGTGCGTCGAGACGCCATTCAGCGGGAAGGTCAGCCCGCCCTGCGGCCCCTGGAAGCTCAGGACCAGGATCGTCAGGGTCGGCCCGTAGAGGAAGGCGACGAAAGCGGCAAAGAACAGCGCCAGCAGATAGAAGGCGGGACCGCGCGGCCTGTCGCTCATCGGCGATCCTCGGACGGTCGCACGACGATCCCGGAAGACCGATACTCGCTGTTCCGCGTCATGCTCAGAGCTCCCTGCGCAAGTCGATGAGCCGGGTCATGGCCAGGATCATCACCATCACCGCGCCGAGCAGCACCACCGCGTTGGCGGCCGCCGCCGGGAACTGCAGCGAGGACATCTGCACCTGGATGACCTTGCCCACCGAGGCGATCTGCTGGCCGCCCATGATGCCCACCGTGACGAAGTCGCCCATCACCAGGGTGATCACGAAGATCGAGCCGATGGCGATGCCGGGCTTGGTGAGCGGCACCACCACGTTCCACAGGGTCTGCCAGCCGGTGGCGCCGGCGTCGTAGGCCGCCTCCAGCAGCGAACGGTCGATGCGGGCCATGGAGTTGAAGATCGGCACGATCATGAAGACCGTGTTGAGGTGGACGAAGGCCAGCACCACCGAGAAGTCGGAATAGAGCAGCCCCTCGATCGGCGCATCGATGATCCCGACGCTGCGCAGGGTGTCGTTGACGAGGCCGTTGCGGCCGAGCAGCGGGATCCACGAGATCATGCGGATCACGTTCGAGGTCCAGAACGGGATCGTGCAGATCAGGAACAGCGCCATCTGGGTGCGGGCTGAGCGGACGTGAAAGGCCAGGAAGTAGGCCACCGTGAAGCCGATCAGGAGCGTGAAGGCCCAGGTGAGAAAGCAGAACTTCAGGGTCGAAAGGTAGGTGCGCAGGGTGGTGCAGGGGTCGGACGTCGAGAGGCAGCCCTCGAACACGTCGACGTAGTTCTGCACCGTGAAGGCGGGGATGATCTCGTACTCGTTGTATTCCCAGAAGCTGACCATCACGGTCAGGGCGAGCGGCACCAGGAAGAACACCAGGAAGACCAGCGCCAGGGGCGCGGCCTGGAGATAGGCGAGCCGCCGCGTCCGGCGGGCGGTCCTGGTCAGGCTCTGCGCCGTGGCGGCGGGCGCCTCGGCGGGGGCGGGCAGGGCGATGTCGGTCATGGCGATTCCCCTCCCCACGGGGGGGAGGGGAGCGCGTTCGGGATGCGAACGACGGTGCCCATCACGCCGCGATGAACTCGTTCCACTTGCGGACCATGTAGGTGTTCTCGTCCATCACCGCGTTCCAGCAGGCGACGCCGCCCATGCGCTGCTCGAAGGAGCCGCCGTCGCGCACCGCGCCGGCCTTTTCCAGCACCGAGCCGTCGGGGCCCTTGATGTCCTTCTCGGCGGGCTTGCCCTCCATCCAGAACGCCCATTCGTAGGGCTCCATCTGGGTCTTGGCCGTCTCCAGCACCGCGGAATAATAGCCCTGGCGGTTGAGGTAGGCCCCGGCCCAGCCCGACAGGAACCAGTTGACGAAGTCGTAGGCGGCATCGAGCTTCCTGCCCGACAGGGTCTTGGGTAGGCCGAACCCGGTCGCCCAGGCGCGGTAGCCTTCCTTGAGCGGCTGGTAGGTGCAGGCGACGCCCTGGCTGCGCACCTTGGTGACGGCGGGCGACCACATCGACTGGATCACCGTCTCGCCCGAAGCCATCAGGTTCACGGATTCGTTGAAGTCCTGCCACAGGGCGCGGAACTGGCCGGCGCGCTTGGCCTCGATCAGCACCTTGATGGTGCGGTCGATCTCGGCCTTCGTCATGTTGCCCTTGTCGGGATAGGTGTACTCGCCCGAGGCCTCGATCACCATCGCCGCGTCCATGATGCCGATGGAGGGGATGTTGAGGATCGAGGCGCGGCCCTTGAACTCGGGGTTGAGCAGTTCCTTCCAGCTGGTGATCGGGCGCTTGATCAGGTCCGGCCGGATGCCGAGCGTATCGGCGTTGTAGGTGGTCGGGATCAGGGTGATCCACTCGGTGGGCGAGGTGGCGAAGGTCTTGGCGCTCTGGCCTTCCAGGTAGAAGACCTTCTTGGGCGCGGTGCCCTGGTCGCCGATTTTCTTGCCGTTCAGTTCGCCCTTCGTGAACACGCTGGTGATGTTGTCGGCCTGTTTGATGCGCCGGGCGTCCATGCCCATCATGTTGCCCGAGGGGATCAGCTTCTTGAGGCTGAAGTATTCGGAATCGACGATGTCGAACGAGTTCGGCTGCGTCACGACCCGCTTGGAGACCTCGTCGGTGACCACCGGGATGTACTCGATGACGATGCCGAGATCCTCCTTCACCTTGCGGGCGATGTCGGCGGACTGGTTCACGGCGGTGCCGAGGTAGCGCAGGGTCACCGGCTCGGCGGCGATGACGTTGGGAAAGCCGGTGATCGGCCCGGCCCCGAGGGTCAGCCCGGTGGCGCCGGCGCCCTGGAGCAGCGTGCGCCGGCTCAGCTTGATCGTGGTCATGGTCGGTCCTCTGGTCGCATCGAAGGGCAGGGGGCTCAGGCCGTGAGGCGGTGGGCGGCCTCGGCGTCCCAGCCCACGGGCACGGTCTGGCCGAGGGCGAAGGGGCGGGCGGCGAATGTGTCGTCGGGCAGGATCGCGGTGAGCGCGGTGCCGTCCTCGGCCAGCCCCTTCGCCTCGAGGCCGACGTGGACGCTGCTGCCCTGGTACTCCACCGAGACGATGCGGGCGGGCACCGCCTCGGCACCGGCCCGGTCGCCCAGCCGCATGCGGTCGGCGCGCACCGCAACCCGCCGGTTGCCGGGCAGGACGATGACGTTGTGGCCGCCGATGAAGCGGGCGACGAAGGCGCTGGCCGGGCGCTCGAACACCGTGCGCGGGTCGCCGGCCTGCTCGATGCGCCCGCCGTTCATCACCACCACGAGGTCGGACAGCGCCATGGCCTCCTCCTGGCTGTGGGTGACGTGGATGAAGGTGAGGCCGAGATCCTTCTGCAGCCGCTTCAGCTCGGTCCGCATCCGCACCCGCAGGAACGGGTCCAGCGCCGAGAGCGGCTCGTCGAGGAGCAGGACCTTGGGTCCGGTGACCAGCGCGCGGGCGAGCGCCACGCGCTGCTGCTGGCCACCGGAGAGCTGGGCCGGCAGGCGCTCGGACAGATGCGTCATCTGGACGAGGTCGAGCATGGCCATGGCCTTGGCCCGGCGCTCGGTCTTGCCGCCCCCCCGCATCTTGAGGCTGAAGGCGACGTTGTCGCGACAGTTCAGGTGCGGGAACAGGGCGTAGCTCTGGAACATCATGGCGGTGCCGCGCTCGGACGGGGCGGCGTCGCCGACCGCGCGCGGACCGATCACCACGTCGCCGCTCGACACGGTCTCGTGGCCGCCGATCATGCGCAGGGTCGTGGTCTTGCCGCAGCCCGAGGGGCCGAGCAGGCAGCAATAGTCCCCCGACCGGATCCTGAGGTCGATGCCGTCCACGGCGGTGGTGGAGCCGTAGCGCTTGGTCAGGCGGATGAGCTCGACGTCCATGCGGTGCTCCCTCGCAAGGCGATCAGCAAAGGTCGGGCCAGAGCGCGATCGGCATTCCCTCCCCGCGAGGGGAAGGGAGGCCGCCTCACCGTCGCCGCGCCGCCGGCTCGACGGTCCGGTCGAGCACCCGCCCATGACCGACCGCCCCGGTCACCCGCCCGTCCTGCGCGATCACCTCGCCGCGCGCGATCGTCATCACCGGCCAGCCCGTCACCGCGAACCCCTCCCAGGGCGTGTAGTCGGCGCCGTGGTGGAGGTGCTCCTGGCGGATGGTCTCGCGGCGGTTCGGGTCCCACAGGGTGAGGTCGGCATCGAAGCCGGGGCCGATCGAGCCCTTTCGCGGGTAGAGCCCGTAGAGCTTGGCGTGGTTGGTGGACGTGAGTTCCACGAAGCGGTTGAGCGAGATGCGGCCGGCCGAGACCCCCTCCGAGAACAGCACCGGCAGCCGGGTCTCGATGCCGGGGATGCCGTTGGGCACCCAGCGGAACGAGGTCTTTCCCTTCGGGTTCAGCTTGCCGGCGGGGTCGTCGTAGCGGAACGGACAGTGGTCGGAGGAGACCACGTCGAACAGCCCGGTCTGGAGCCCGCGCCAGATCGCGGCCTGGTTGGCGACGTCGCGCGGGGGCGGCGAGCACACGTACTTCGCCCCCGCCATCGGGTCGTCGGACCCAAGCCCCTTCATGTGGTCGGCGGTGAGCGTCAGGTATTGCGGGCAGGTCTCGGCGCGGATGTCGAGGCCGCGAGAGCGGGCCCAGGCGATCTGCTCCATCGCCTCCACGCCAGAGACGTGGACGATGACGATGGGCAGGTCGACGAGCTCGGCGTGGCTGATCGCGCGATGCGCCGCCTCGCGCTCCACGAGCTGGGGCCGGGACAGGGCGTGGCCGTAGGGGCCGGTCTGCCCCGCCCGTTCGAGCTTGTCGGTCATGTAGCGGATGGCGTCGTAGCCCTCGGCATGGACCATGACGCGCGCGCCCTCGCGCCGCGCCAGGTCGAACACGTCGAGGATCTGGCGGTCGTTCAGCACGAGGTCGTCGTAGGTCATGAAGACCTTGAACGAGGTGTAGCCCTCGGCGATCAGGCCGGGCAGCTCCTGGCCGAGCACCGCCGGCGTCGGGTCCGAGACGATGAGATGGATGGCCACATCGATGTGGCACTGCCCTTCCGCCAGCGCCCGGTAGGCATGGGTCGCCTCGCGCAGGGAGGCGCCCCGCGGCTGCAGGGCGAAGGGCATGACGCAGGTGTTGCCGCCGGCCGCCGCGGCGCGGGTGGCGGAGGCGAAATCGTCGGCCATGACGATGCCTGGGCCGGAGGCCTGCGCGATGTGGACGTGGCTGTCGATGCCGCCGGGCAGGACGAGGAGCCCGCCGGCGTCGATGGTGCGGGCGGCATCGGTGATCGCCTCCGCCACGGCGACGATGCGGCCGGCGCGGATGCCGATGTCGGCGCGCAGGGTGTCGGTGGCGGTCACCACCGTGCCGCCGCGCACGGCGAGGTCGAACTCGGGCATGGCGGTCAGCCCTCCCTGCGGGCGATGATCGCCACCGGGCCGCCGCCGTCCGGCCCTTGGTGCTCGGCGCCGCCCGAGACGAACAGGTCGGTGCGCCCGATGGCGGCGGCCGCGACCCCGCCCACCAGCGCGCGGGCGTGGCGGGTGGCGTTGATGTCGCTGTCGTCGTTCATGATGTGGCGGCGCCCGCGGATCAGCCCGTCGTGCGAGGGCTCGGCCTTGGCCAGCAGCGCGACGACCCGCTCGGACTCCTCCAGCGAGAGCTGGCCTCCGGTCGCAAAGCCGAGGTCCGACAGAACCTCCTGAATCGCGAAAAGATCGATGGCGTCGCGCATCACCCGGTGGGCGATCCGGCAGGGGCCGCTCCAGCCTTTCGCTTGCCCGAGTACGATGACCTCGTTGCGCATCAGCTCGATGCCCGCCGAGGCGCTGGCCCGGCCCGACCACAGGTCGCGGGACGAGCAGATCGCCGCGTCGCTCAAGGCCTCCCGCACGATCTCGCCCAGCGCCACGCCGATGCCCAGCGCCGAGGCCCCGCGCGACAACCCCATGGAGGCGTAGGTGTCCTGGCTGACGACGCTCTGCCCGCGCGATGCCGCCTCGAGGATGCGGGCGCTGGTGAGCAGCGGACACTTCACCTGGACGAAGTGCACGTCCTCGGGGTCCTCGATCCCGGCCTGCGCCATGGCGGCCGCCACCGCCGTCGCGGTGGCCTCCACCTGCGCCATCCGGCCGATCTCCTCGGGCGCGAAGTCGGGGGTGAAGGCGGTGCCCACCGCCAGGGCTGGGCCGTCGGGGCCGGCCGCGGCCTCGCGCCGGGCTAAGACGAGGAGATGGGGCGAGAGCCCGCCCTCGGTGCCGCCCGACATGACGAGGGCGACGCGGGCCGCGACCTGCGCCCGCGTGCAGCCCAGCGCCTCGGCCAGGGCCCCCTCCAGCGCCATCACCGCGAGTTGCCGGGTGAAATCGTTGACGCAGCCGTTGCCCTCGGTCTTGCCGAAGATCGCCACGACCTCGTCGGGCCGGACCTGGCCGCTCTCGAACAGGGCGGTGAGCCCCGCGACGTCGGCCGGATTTCGGGTGGGAACGCGCAGGACGAGGCATTCGGGCATCGGCGGGTCCGTGTCGGGGGCGGCGACGCGCGGTCGGCCGGGTCCGGTCTACCGCATGCACGGTGCGCCGGGCGAGTGCCGGTTGGTGTGCAGTGTGATGCCGAAAACAGCACGCTCGCGCGCGAGTTTGAGCAGCGCCCGAGGATGAAACCTCGCCGCCGGGCGTGACCGCCGGCAGCCGGCCTGCCGAACTTGCCTGCGGCGCCCGGGAACGGCACGAGTCCCGCGTCCGCAGGGGCGGCCGACATCCGGTGACGAGGGCAAAGGCGCATGCACGACGCACGACATAACCTGAAGGTCGACGGCTCGCGCCTGTGGGCGACGATCCAGGAGACGGCGCGGTTCGGCGGCACTCCGGAGGGTGGCGTCGACCGGCTCACCCTGTCGGTAACGGACGGTCGGGTTCGCGACTGGTTCCGGGATGCCTGCGAGGCGGCGGGGCTCGAGGTGGCGGTCGACGAACTCGGCACCCAGTTCGCCCTGCGGCGCGGGCGTGACATGAGCTTGCCCCCGGTCGCCTGCGGCTCGCACCTCGACACCCAGCCCACCGGCGGGCGCTTCGACGGCATCCTCGGCGTGCTGGCGGGCCTCGAGGTGATGCGCACCCTCGACGACGCCGGCATCGAGACGCAGGCGCCGCTCATGGTGGTCAACTGGACCAACGAGGAGGGCTCGCGCTTCGCCCCCGCCACCATGGCCTCGGCCGCCTATGCGGGGCTGTTCACGGTGGCGGACATCCAGTCCCGGCGCGACGCCGCCGGGATCAGCGTCGGCGAAGCCCTGGACGCCATCGGCTACCGCGGGCCCGAGCCCACCGGCGCCAGGGCGATCGGCGCCTTCGTCGAGCTGCACATCGAGCAGGGGCCGATCCTCGACGCGGAGGGCGAGAGCATCGGCGTGGTCGACCGCTGCCAGGGGGTGGCCTGGTACGACGGCACCGTCACCGGTTTCGAGAGCCATGCCGGCACGACGCCGATGCCGCGCCGGCGCGACGCCATGGCGGGGCTGGCCGAAATCGCACTGGCGGCGGAGGCCGTCGCCCTCGCGCACGGCCCCGCCGCGGTGGCGACGATGGGCGAGGCGACGATCGCCGCGCCGTCCCGCAACGTGGTGCCGGGGCGGATCGCCTTCACCCTCGACGTGCGCGACCCCGCACAGGCCACCCTCGACGCGATGGAGGCCGCCCTGCATGAGCGGATCGCCGAGATCGGCGCCCGCCGCGATCTCGCGATCACCCTCGACAAGATCTGGTCGCGGGCCCCGGTGGTCTTCCACCCGGAGGTGGTCGCGGCGGTGGAAGCCGCGACCCGCGGCCTCGGGCTGGCGCACCGGCGGATGGTCTCGGGCGCCCAGCACGACGCCTGCAACATCGCCGACACGGTCCCCACGGCGATGATCTTCGTGCCCTGCAAGGACGGCATCAGCCACAACCCGGCCGAATCGGCGACGCAGGAGGATTGCACCGCCGGGGCCGACGTTCTCCTACGGACCCTGGTGGCGCTGGCCGATGCGCCGCGATCTCAGAGCGCCAGCACCGTGTCGGGGATCGGCGCGAACACGCAATCGTCGGCCGAGCCGTCCTCGTAGACCAGCATCGCGAAGGTGCCCGGCGTCTCGCGGGTCATCATGTGGGCGTGCCAGGCGCCGGCCCGGTAGGTGATGCCGGTCTCGCCGGGAACCGAGAACGCCCGCAGGGTGGCAGGGTCGGGGGCGCCGTCCCGGTCCTCGGCCACCACCACGAGGTAGCCGGAGACGGCGAGCGGCAGGAAGGTCTGGCTGGAGAACGGGTGCATCTCCAGCCGCTTGAGCGGCATCAGCCCGGCGGCGGGATCGCTGCGGATCAGGGCGAGGTTGGGCGGGACGCCGGGCCTCGCGTTCTCGATGGGGCTCGCCCGGTCCTGTCGCGGCGCCGGCTCGGGCCGTTCGAGGAGGCTGCCGAACGGCGCGAAGGCCTCGGCGGTGATCGGCCGGACGACGAGGCGGACGACGGGCGATGCGGTCACGGGACAGGCCGGGGCTGGGTCGAACCAAGGGGTATCGGCACAGGCAGGTTCCGCGCCGCGGACCAAGTGGCCGACCACTTGCATACACCCTGGCGTCACAGCGTACAGGAGGGTGTCATCAGCAGCTCGGCTCAGTTCACGAAGGCGAAGGCTCCTCTCACGGCCACGAAGGCCCTCGCCGCCGCCCTGCTCCTGTCGAGCCTCGCCCCCGCGGGTGCTCTGGCCCAGGGCACCCTTCGGATCGGCATGACCGCCTCCGACATCCCGCTGACCACCGGCCAGGCCGACAACGGCGGCGAGGGCATGCGGTTCACCGGCTACACGGTCTACGACGGGCTCATCAACTGGGACCTGTCGAGCGCGACGAAGCCCTCGGTGCTGGCCCCGGGCCTCGCCACCAGCTGGGAGGCGGACGCAACCGACAAGACCAAGTGGACCTTCAAGCTGCGCGAGGGCGTGACCTTCCACGACGGCTCGCCCTTCACCGCCGAGTCGGTGGTGTGGAACCTCGACAAGCTCCTCAAGACCGATTCCCCGCAGTTCGACCCGCGCCAGTCGGCGCAGGGGCGCTCGCGCATCCCGGCGGTGGCCAGCTACCGGGCGGTCGACCCGACCACGCTCGAAGTGATCACCAAGACCCCCGACGCGACGCTGCCCTACCAGATCGCCTGGATCATGATCTCCTCGCCGACGCAGTGGGAGAAGGTCGGCAAGAGCTGGGACGCCTTCGCCAAGACGCCGGCCGGGACCGGCCCGTGGAAGCTGACCCTGTTCGCCCCCCGCGAGCGCGCCGAGATGGCGCCCAACAAGGAGTATTGGGACAAGGCCCGGATCCCTAAGCTCGACAAGCTCGTGCTGGTGCCGCTGCCCGAGGCCAACGCCCGCGTCGCCGCCCTGCGCTCGGGCCAGGTCGACTGGATCGAGGCGCCGCCGCCGGACGCCGTCGCCTCGCTCAAGGGCGCCAAGTTCACCATCGTCACCAACGCCTATCCGCACAACTGGACCTGGCACCTGTCGCGGGCCGAGGGCTCGCCCTGGAACGACATCCGCATCCGCAAGGCCGCCAACCTCGCCGTGGACCGCGAGGGCATGAAGGGGATGCTCGGCGGCCTGATGATCGCGGCCGAGGGCTTCATGCCGCCGGGCCACCAGTGGTTCGGCAAGCCGACCTTCAAGCCGACCTACGATCCGGAGGCCGCCAAGAAGCTCCTGGCGGAGGCCGGCTACAGCCCGGCCAAGCCCGTGACCACCAAGGTGCTGATCGCGCCCTCGGGCTCCGGGCAGATGCAGCCGCTGCCGATGAACGAGGTCATCCAGCAGAACCTCGCCGAGGTCGGGATCAAGATCGATTTCGAGGTGGTGGAGTGGAACACCCTCATCAACCTCTGGCGCGGCGGCTCCAAGGCCGAGATGTCGCGCAAGGCCACGGGGATGAACTTCTCCTACTTCATCCAGGACCCCTTCACCGGCTTCATCCGGCACCTGCAGTGCAACCTCGCCGCCCCCAACGGCACCAACTGGGGTCACTACTGCGACCCCGAGATGGACAAGCTGTTCGACCAGGTCCGCAACACCTTCGACACGGCCGAACAGGCCAAGGTGCTGGAGAAGGTCCACGAGAAATACGTGAACGACGCCCTGTTCCTGATGGTGGCCCACGACGTGAACCCGCGGGCGATGAGCCCCAAGGTGAAGGGCTTCGTCCAGGCGCAGAACTGGTTCCAGGACTTTTCGCCGATCACCGTGGAGAAGTGATCCTGGCCGGTCGGTCTTAGCTGGCGGGGCTCCCTCTCCCATGGGGAGAGGGCAGGGGTGAGGGGAGTGCCTTCTGCGAAGAGGTCACACACCTCACCCTATCCCTCTCCTTCCAGGAGAGGGGACCCGAGCCCGGCAGACCGGCGTCGTGGACGATGGCAGCACACCTGAACGGACGGACCTGAGCGGAATGCCACCATGCTGAGCTTCATTCTCCGGCGCCTCGTCGCCGTGACCCCGGTGGCGCTCGGCGTCAGCGTCGTGTGCTTCCTGCTGGTGCACCTGGCGCCGGGCGATCCCTTGAGCGCGGTGCTGCCAGTGGACGCCACCCAGGAGACCATCGACGCGATGCGCTCGGCCTACGGTTACGACAAGCCGCTGCCGGTGCAGTACTTCATCTGGCTCTGGCACGTGCTCCAGGGCGACCTCGGCACCTCGATCTCGAGCGGCCGGCCGGTGGTGTCGGAAGTGGGCCGCGCCGTCGTCAACAGCCTGATCCTGGCCTCGGTAGCGACGCTGATCGGCTTCACCTTCGGCACCTTCTTCGGTTTCGTGGCCGGCTACTTTCGCGATTCCGCCCTCGACAAGGTGGCGTCCGCCATCTCGGTCTTCGGCGTGTCGGTGCCGCACTACTGGCTCGGCATGGTGATGGTGATCATCTTCTCGGCCACCCTGGGCTGGCTGCCGCCCACCGGCGCGGGGCCGGACGGGTCGGGCAACTGGAAGCCCGACCTCGAACACCTGCGCTACATGATCCTGCCGGCGATCACGATGTCGGTGATCCCCATGGGCGTCATCGCCCGCACCATCCGGGCGCTGGTGGGCGACATCCTCTCGCAGGACTTCGTCGGCGCATTGCGGGCCAAGGGCCTCTCCGAGTTCGGCGTGTTCAAGCACGTCGTCAAGAACGCCGCCCCGACGGCGCTGGCCATCATGGGCCTGCAGCTCGGCTACCTGCTCGGCGGCTCGATCCTGATCGAGACGGTGTTCGCCTGGCCCGGCACCGGCTTCCTGCTCAACTCCGCGATCTTCCAACGCGACCTGCCGCTGCTGCAGGGCGCCATCCTGGTGCTGGCGATGTTCTTCGTCGCCCTCAACCTCATCGTCGACGTCGTGCAGACGGCGCTCGACCCACGCATCGAGAGGGGCTGATGGCCGGAACGACCACTCCCGCCACGGCCGGTATCGACCCGGCCATGGGAACGACCCAGCCCGCACCCGAGGCCTTCGTCGCCTCGGTGGGCTTCTGGGGCAGCGTCGGGCGCAAGCTCGTGCGCGACCCCGTGGCGATGACGGCCGCGGCCATCATCCTCGTCATCGTCGCGGTGGCGATCCTGGCACCCTGGATCACGCCGATGGACCCCTATCGCGGCTCGATGCTCCGGCGCCTCAAGCCGATCGGCGACGCCACCTACATCCTCGGCTCCGACGAACTCGGGCGCGACATGCTCAGCCGCCTGATGATGGGCGGGCGCCTGTCGCTGTTCATCGGCGTCACCCCGGTGATCCTCGCCTTCATCATCGGCTCGGGCATCGGCATCCTGGCCGGCTACGTCGGCGGCTGGCTCAACGTGGTGCTGATGCGCACCATCGACGTGTTCTTCGCCTTCCCCTCGGTGCTGCTGGCCATCGCCCTGTCCGGCGCATTGGGCGCGGGCGTTCTCAACTCCATCGTCTCGCTCACCTGCGTGTTCGTGCCCCAGATCGCCCGCGTCGCCGAGAGCGTGACGACCCAGATCCGCTCGCGCGACTACGTCGACGCCGCCAAGCTCTCGGGCGCCTCCACCTTCACCATCCTGCGGGTGCAGGTGCTCGGCAACGTGCTCGGGCCGATCTTCGTCTATTCGACGAGCCTCATCAGCGTCTCGATGATCCTGGCCTCGGGCCTGTCCTTCCTCGGCCTCGGCGTGAAACCGCCGGAGCCCGAATGGGGCCTGATGCTCAACACCCTGCGCACCGCGATCTACGTCAACCCGATGGTCGCGGCGCTGCCGGGCCTGGCCATCTTCATCGTCTCGATCTCGTTCAACCTGTTCTCGGACGGGCTTCGCTCCGCCATGGAGGTCAAATCGTGACTACCGTCGCCGACATCCGCGATCGCGGCGGGCCGGCCCAGCCGCTGCTCACCGTCGACGGGCTCATCAAGCACTTCCCGATCAAGAAGGGCCTAGGGGGCAAGAAGGCGGTGGTGCGCGCCGTCGACGGGGTCGATTTCGAGATCCTGAAGGGCGAGACGCTGGGCATCGTCGGCGAATCCGGCTGCGGCAAGTCCACCACCGCCAAGCTGATCATGGGGCTGATCGAGCACGATTCCGGCAACCTGCTGTTCGACGGCGAGACCATCGGCAGCCGCGCCCTGCCGATGCGCCAGTTCCGCGCCCAGACCCAGATGGTGTTCCAGGACAGCTACTCCTCCCTCAACCCGCGCATGACCGTGGAGGCCTCGATCGCCTTCGGGCCGCAGGTCCACGGCATCCCGACCCGGCAGGCGATCGAGCGGGCGCGCTCGCTGCTCGCCCGCGTCGGGCTCGAACCGACCCGGTTCGCCGCGCGCTATCCGCACGAACTCTCCGGCGGTCAGCGCCAGCGCGTCAACATCGCCCGGGCGCTCGCCCTGGAGCCGCGCCTCGTAGTCCTCGACGAGGCGGTCTCCGCGCTCGACAAGTCGGTGGAGGCGCAGGTGCTCAACCTGCTCCTCGACCTCAAGCAGGACTTCAACCTCACCTACCTGTTCATCAGCCACGACCTCAACGTGGTGCGCTTCATCTGCGACCGGGTCGCGGTGATGTACCTCGGCCAGGTCGTCGAGATCGGCCCGGCCGACACGGTGCTGGCCTCGCCCTCGCACCCCTATACCGCCGCCCTCCTGTCCTCGATGCCGTCGCTGGACCCGGACAACCGCACGCAGGTGGCGCCGTTGGCCGGCGATCCGCCCAACCCCATCGACCCGCCCTCGGGCTGCCGCTTCCATCCGCGCTGCACCCTGGCCGAACCGGTCTGCTCCGCGAAGGTGCCGCCCCTCGACACCGTGGTCGACCTCCACCGGGTCGCCTGCCTCGCGCGCCAGCCGGGCTCCGGCCATTCGGCGGCCAACGCCCTGGTGGCGGCATGACCGTGCCGGTCCCTTCCGCGCCGCTCTCGCCCGCGAGCCCCACCGGCCCGGCGGTGGCGATCCGCAATCTCAGCGTCACCTTCGGCGGCCGGGTCAGGGCTGTCGACGGGGTCGACCTCGTGCTCGAGCGCGGCCAGGCGGTGGCCCTGATCGGCGAATCGGGCTCGGGCAAGAGCGTGACCCTGCGCGCGATCATGCGCCTCAACCCGGAGAACAAGACCAAGATCGAGGGCACCATCACGGTGGCCGGGCAGGACGTGATGTCCATGTCCAAGAAGGAACTGACCCGCCTGCGCGGGCGCGCGGTGGCGATGATCTTCCAGGAGCCGCTGCTGGCGCTGGACCCGGTCTACACGGTGGGACGCCAGATCACCGAGGCGATCCGCCGCCACGAGGGCCTGGGCGAGGGGGAGGCGCGGGCCCGCGCCCTCGAACTGTTCGAACGCGTGCGCATCCCGAGCCCGCAGCGGCGCCTCGACGCCTATCCGCACGAGATGTCGGGCGGCATGCGCCAGCGCGCGATGATCGCCCTGGCGCTGGCCTGCCGGCCCAAGGTGCTGCTGGCCGACGAGCCGACCACGGCGCTCGACGCCACCGTGCAGATCCAGATCCTGCTGCTGCTGCGCGAACTGCAGGCGGAGCTCGGCCTCTCCACCATCTTCGTCACCCACGACCTCGGGGCCGCGGTGGAGGTCGCCGACCGCATCGCGGTGATGTACGCCGGGCGCATCGTCGAGGCGGGCACCGCGCGCCAGGTGGTGCTCAGCCCCAACCACCCCTACACCATCGGCCTGTTGAGCAGCCGGGCCGACGGCGCCCTGGTCAAGGGCTCGCGCCTCGAGACCATCCCCGGCAGCCCGCCCGACCTCGCCAACCGCAAGCCCGGCTGCCCGTTCGCGCCGCGCTGCTTCCTGGCGGTGGACAAGTGCCACAGGGAGGTGCCGCCCGCCCTCGAGGTGGCGCCGGGCCACGCGGTGGCCTGCTGGCGCTCGGACGACGCGGCGGCGGCGTTCCGCGAAAGGCTGGCCGCACCGGCGGCGGCCTGACAAAGAAGGACACCGGCTTTTCGTGAAAGCCCGTGTCCTTTTCACCAGGACATAGCCTTGACGGTGATTCCAGGGCTCTGCCCTGGACCCGCGAAAGGTCTCGACCTTTCGAAACCGAGATGACGTGGGTGTCCGGCTTTAGAAGAACCGTTCTTTCACGACGATGGTGTCGCCCGGGCGGACCGGATAGGTCATCGGCACGATCCCCGAGACCAGGCCCTTGGGGCCTTCGCGGGTGAGGACGGCGTAGTCGCGCGCCGCACGGGGGCCGAAGCCCTGCGCGATCGCCACCGCCGTCTCGACGGCCATGCCGTTGACGTAAGGGTACTGGCCAGAGGTGGTGACCTCGCCCAGGATGTAGAACGGCCGGTAGGAATCGACCTCCACCGTGACGTGCGGCTCGCGCACGAAGCCGGAGGAGAGCTTGGCCTCGATGGTCTTGGCCGCCTGGACCGTCGACTGGCCGCCCACCTTCACCGTCCCGATCAGCGGCATCGCGATCTGCCCGGCCCCGTCGACCGCGTAGATGTTCGAGAGGTTGTCCTGCCCGAACACGATCACGCGCAGGCGGTCGCCCGCAGAGAGCGTGTAGCGGGCTCCGATCGACCCCGTGCCGGTGGCGTCGAGGAGCTCGGTCCGGAAATCCGGACGCAGGCATCCGCCGAGCGCGAGGCTGGAGGAGAGAGCGAGAAGTAATGCGCGCCGGTTCATCAGCACTGCCGCCGTTGGGACTCGATACGATGAACGAGGCCTAACCGGGCATGGTTAAGGAACGATAAAGTCTCGTTTTCCCGTCCCACGACTTCGCGGCTCTTAACCTCCGGTCAACCCTAACGATGTCTGATGAGATCAAGGCCGATCGATCGGGTTCTCGCTCGCGATGGGTCATTTTTACCTTGCGTAAAGATCTCCCATGCCTCGCACCCGCCTGCATCCCGCCCCGTTACACGCCGCCCAGGGGCACGGCGACGGCCTCGGCCTGACGCAGGTGGGGGGCCTCCTGCGCCGATCCTGGGCCTGGATCGCCCTGCCGACCCTGGCGGCGGCGGCCGGCGCGATCGTGTTCGTGCAGGTGGTCCCGCCACGCTACACCGGCGAGGCCAAGATCCTCCTCGAGAACCGCGAGGCCGCCTTCAGCCGCTCGGGCACCGAGCGGGCCGAGGCGAGCCTGCCCATCGACGAACAGGCGGTGGCGAGCCAGGTCCAGGTGGTGATGTCGCGCGACCTCGCCCGCGAGGCGGTCCGCCGCCTCAAGCTCGCCGGCAACGCCGAGTTCGATCCGAGCGTCGACGGGGTCGGCGTGCTCCAGAGCATGCTGATCATGACCGGGCTCGCCAAGAACCCGCTCGATCGCACGCCCGAGGACCGGGTGCTGGAGACCTACTTCGAGCGGCTCTTGGTCTATTCCGCCGGCAAGTCGCGCATCCTCACCATCGAGTTCCGCTCGCGCGACGCCGAGCTCGCGGCCCGCGCCGCCAACACGGTGGCCGAACTCTACATCGCCTCGCTGGAGGCGGCCAAGGTCGACACCGCGCGCTACGCCTCGACCTGGCTCGGCGGCAACATCGAGTCCCTGCGCAAGCGCGTCGCCGAGGCCGAGGCCAAGGTCGAGACCTACCGCAGCCGCAACGGGCTGATCGCCACCGGCGGCACCTCGAACCAGCCGCTGGGCGCCCAGCAGCTCGGCGAGATCTCGACGCAGCTCTCCCAGGCCCGCACCGTCAAGGCGGATCTGGCCGGGCGCGCCAAGCTGATCAAGGAGATGATCAAGGACGGGCGCGTCTTCGAGATCCCGGATGTGGCCAACAACGAGGTCATCCGCCGGGCGGTCGAGCAGCGCATCACCCTCAAGGCGCAGCTCGCGCTCGAATCGCGCACCCTGCTGCCGGCCCATCCGCGCATCAAGGAACTGGTGGCGCAGGTCAACGACCTCGACGCCCAGATCAAGGCCACCGCCGACCGCGTCGTGCGCACCCTTGAGAACGACGCCCGCATCGCCGAGGCCCGGGTCGAGAGCCTTACGGCAGCGGTGGAGGCCCAGCGCGACGTCGTCGCCCAGGGCAACTCCAGCGAGGTCCAGCTGCGGGCCCTGGAGCGCGAGGCCAAGGCCGAGCGCGAACAGCTCGAATCCTACCTCTCGCGCTACCGCGAGGCGAGCGCCCGGGATGCCGAGAGCGCCACCCCGGCCGATGCCCGCGTGGTCTCCCGCGCGGTGGTGCCCGAGCTGCCGTCCTTCCCCAAGAAACTGCCGATCATCGCGCTGGCGACGCTGCTCGCCCTCATGTTCTCCATCGGTGCCATCCTCGCCCGCCACCTCCTGGCCAACCCCGAGGGCGTCGATGGCGGGCGCCGCCGCGACGAGGACGAGGATGCGGCCGAAAGGCAGCGCCCGTTCTCCCGCGAGCCCGGCCCGTTCGACTTCCCCGAGGCCTCCGCCGCCCTGTCCCGCTCGGGCGCCACCTACGCCGGCACGGCCTATGCCGCGCAGCCACCCGCCTGGGCCGCCTCCGTGGCGCGGGTCGAGGACGAGGACCGCCGGGAGGCCCCGGCCGCCGAACCGGACGGGCTCCATCGCGAGGAACCGTCGATCGCGATCCCGGCGCAGGTCGAGGACGTCCGCGATGCCGCCCGGGTCCGGGCGCCGGTGGTGCCGACTGAGGCCGAAGAGCTCCCGGTGATCCTGGCCGGTCCTCCGCTGGCCGGTCCTCCGTCCGACCTCGCCCAGATCCCCGCCCAGATCACCGCCACGACCCCCGCCATGGTCCCCGCCATGGTCCCTGCGGCGATCCCCCTGCCGCCGCCCGCTGCCGCACCCGAGGAGGCCCTCGCCGCGGCCGTGGACGAGCCCGCCGCCCCGCAGGCCGCCCCGGCCCGGTCCGACGCCGCCTTCCAGCTCGACCTGCTCGTCGCCCGCCTGCGGGAGGGCGGCGAAGGCCACACCGGTCCGCGCGTCGTCGTGGTCGAGACGGGGGAGGGCGGCGAGGAGAGCCTCGCCCAGACCCTGGCCGCGACCCTCTCGGCCTCCGGCAGCCGCACCCTGGTGGTCGATCTCAACGGGCCCGGCGACGACCTCGACGAACCCGGCGTCACCGACCTCGTGGCCGGCGAGGTCGCCTTCCACGATGCGATCCAGCCGATTCCCGGCTCGCGCCTCCACGTCATCGCCCGCGGCTCGATCCCGGCGGAGATCCTGATCGAGGAGCCCCTGGCCCTCACCATCACCCTCGACGCCCTGGACGAGGCCTATGCCTGGGTGGTCTGCCGGATCGACGCCGCCCGCGGCTGGCCCGCCCGCGAGATCATGGCCGCCTGCATCGGGCCGACGACGGCGGTGGTGATCGCCTCGAATGCCGAGGCGCACGATCCCGCCCTCGTCGATCTCTACGCCCGGGCCGAGGATGCCGGCGCCGCCCTCGTCGTGGTGGCGCAGGACCGCCCGGCGGTCCCCGCCGAGACCGACTCCGCCGAGAAGACGGACCTGGGCCTGCGCCTCTCGGCCGCCTGATCCGCCCGGCCGTCAGGCGGCGCGGTCGGTCGGCCGCCGCACCAGGCGGCCGAGGCGGCGGAAGATCCGAAAAAGGCGCGGGCTCGCCTTGATGCGCCGCTTGAGGCGGTTGCGCCCGACCGCCTGGGCGGTGACGAGCCGGCCGAGCAGGGTGATGGGGATCGCCACCTCGCGCAGTTCGATGGTCTCGTCGCAGATGCTGGCCTTGTAGCGCGCCTCTCCGACCCCGAGGTCGAAGGCCCGCCGTCCCCTCTCCGCCTGATACCGCACCAGGTGCTGGAGCAGGATGTCGCCGGGGCTGAAGCGGGCCAGGGCCGGGTCCTGGTCGAACGAGGTCATCATCCCGCTGTAGCGCCGGCCGTCCACGGCGCCCGCGAAGGTCGCCAGGATCCGGCCGTCGCCCCGTGCCACCAGGGCGCAGACCTCGATGGCCGTCCGGTCCTCCAGGCCCGGCACCGCCCCCACCGCCCGGGCGAGGAATTGCCGGATGCCGGGAACCACGTAGGGATCGCAGACGCCGATGGTGGCGAGGCGGGCGGCCTTCTGCGCGTAGAACGCATCGAGGATGGCGCGGGCCTCCTCCGCCGTCGCGGCGACGCTGAAGCCGATCGGGCCGACCGCCTCCACGAGCTTCTTCTCCTTGCCGCGCAGCTTCTTGCGGGCGTCGGCGCTGAAGACCCGCCGCACGGTGGCCTCGGCATCTGCGTCGGTCCCCAGACTCAGGCCGTAGGCGTTGCTGGGGGCCGGCTCGCTGCACTGGGCGAGGGGGTTGGCCACCCCGTCCCAGTGCCGGGGCTGATAGCCGAGCAGGTAGGCGTCGATGCCGGCCTGCGCCCCGGCCGCCCGCAGGGCCTCGACGACCTCGGGCCCGGCCAGGGCCGCCGCCTCGGGCGAGGCGAACAGCGGCATGTGGAAATTGGCGTGGGCGGCGCCGACCACGCGGGCGATCACGGCGCCGTGCTCGCGCCGGCACCATAACGGCAGGATCATCCGCACGCGCCCGGCGCGGTCGCGCAGCACGACGATCCGCACGGCCCCGGCCCGATGCTCGGCATCCGCCGCCGAGGCGCCCGCACAGAAGGCCGCGACCCAGTCGAACCGCTGGTAGGGCGTCGCCAGGACCGCCGGGTCGCTTTCGACCCCGCGCCACAGGGCCTCGACCGCCGACAGGTCGCGATGGACCTCGAACCGCAGGGCCGACCGGATCGACGCGTGGATCATGTCTGCCTGGGCCAGATCATCGACAAGAGCCGCCATGACAACCACTCCCCCCCGATCGTCCGGCACGATATCGCCGGGTCGGGTCGTTCAGTCTCTAGGATGCCGAGCGTAAACCACGGTTGAAGGCGGCCGGAAGGCAATCCCCGATCGGCGCGCGTGGGTAACGAAACCTTGCCGCTTTTCCCGGCACTCTCGGGATCCACGCCGTCCCGGCCGAACGGGACGAGCCGAGCGCCGGTCCGCCGAGGGGACCGCGGCCGGCGGCATCGCCACGAACGCCGGCAGGGGGAGGATCACCGATGACCGCATCCCGCCACCGCCTGCTGGCGGCCGGCTTTCGCGCCATCGCCGCGACGGGCGCCGACCGCTGGCTGCGCCCGCTCGCCCGCGGCGCCGGCGTGATCCTGACCTTCCACCACGTCCGCCCCGAGCCGCCGGGGGCCTATGCACCCAACCGCCTCCTGACGATCACGCCGGACTTCCTCGACAGGGTGCTGGTGCGGCTGGAGGCGGAGGGGTTCGCCATCGTCGGCCTCGACGCGGTGCCGGAACGGCTCGCCGCCGGTGGCGGCCCCTTCGCGGTCCTGACCTTCGACGACGGTTATCGCGACACGCGCGATCACGCCGCCCCGGTGCTGGCACGCCACGGGGCGCCCTGGACCCTGTTCGTCACCAGCGACTTCGCGGACGGGCGGGGACGGCTGTGGTGGATCGAGCTCGAACGCGCCATCGCGCGCCTCGACCGGGTCCGGCTGGCCGGCGACGACCGGGACGCGACAGGCCTCGACCTGCCGGCACGGAACGCCGACGAGAAGACGGCCGCCTTCGAGGCGGTCTATCGCCGCCTGCGCGCGGGCCCCGAGGACAGGCTGCTCGACCGGATCGCGGCGCTCTGCGCCGAGGCGGGAATCGCGGCCGGTTCCGCGGCCGGCGACCTCTGCCTGTCCTGGCCCGAGCTGTCACGCCTGTCCGAGGACCCGGCGGTGACCGTCGGCGCGCATACGGTGAGCCACCCGATGCTGGCCAAGCACCCGGAGCGGCGCGCGGCCTTCGAGATCGGGGAGGGGCGCGACCGCATCGCGGCGCGGCTGGGAAGGCCGGTGCGACACCTCTCCTACCCGGTCGGCGACAGGACCTCGGCGGGAGGACGCGAGTTCGCCATCGCCCGCGACCTCGGCTTCGCCACCGCGGTGACGACCCGGCCGGGCCATCTGTTCGCGGGCCACGCCCGGCACCTGCACGCGCTGCCGCGGGTCTCGGTCAACGGCTGGCACCAGAACGAGGCGGCGTTGCAGGCCCTGCTCTCGGGCGTGCCTTTCCTGGCCTGGAACCGCGGCCGGCGCCTCGACGTGACGTGAGGGTTTCAGCGTCGGCGACGAAAGCGGCGATACGACCGGTTCTCGCCGCCGCCCACCGAGAAGGTCGCGCTCTGGCGTCCGCCCCGCGCATACGACCCGCGCCGGTGGCGCCGGCCACGCCGGGCCTCGGGCGCGGCCTCGTCGGCAGACGACCCCGCCGTGGCCACGGCGGGCGGCATCGCCGGCGGCATGGCGGTGATGGCCGTTCCGGTGGAGGCCGCCCCTTCGCTCGGCGCGGCGGCGCCTCCGGCCACGTTCCGGGCGGCCGGCCCGAACATCGACAGGCACTGGTTGTAGGCGAGGTCGTTCTTGAGCCGCTCGCAGTCGGAGGCCGAGCGCGGGCCGGCCTGCGCCGCGACCGGGTGATGGAGCACCGGCACGAGGACGAGGGCGAGGACGACGGGAAACGGGCTGAGACGAGGCATGAAGCGGTGGAGCGACCTTCGGGAACGACCCGGCGCGAGGGGATCGCGTCGCCACCGCGACGTCCCCGGCCGTGCGAGGTCCTGTTGCGAGACCGTCGGGCGCCCCCTCTGCCGGGGGAGTAAGGCGAAATCCCGGCGCGGCCCCGAGCCGGACCGTCGGCGTCCTACGGGCTCGGATCGGCGTCCGGGCGCTCCATCCAGCGGATCACCGGCATCAGCGGGAAGATCCAGGCGATGCCGAGGATGCAATAGAGCACCGTCTGCACCGGGGCCGGGGTCTGCGAGATGCGGCTGTCGGCCAGCGCCATGGCCAAAGGCGCATAGACGATCACGAACCCGAGGATCGCGACCGTGCCAATCAGGGTGCGGGTGCGGCGGCGCATCGGGCTGTTCCTACCGTCGGAATCGAGGACGGCTCCTGCCTAGAACCCGACGCGGGCAGTGGCAACGTCGCCCGCCGCCGCATCCCGGGTGCGGCACCGCCGGACGTTGCCGGCCGGACGCGGGCTCCTTAACTGGCGACCCATAGGCTCGGCCCCCATGTCAGACGAGATCCCGCGCGATGATCCTGAGCGAGGCGTCCACCGCACACACGCCCGGCCGGTACCGGGGCGTGCGCGCCTGGCTCATCCTGCTGGCCGCCCTCGTGGTCTGCATGGTGGCCGTGGGCGGCGCCACGCGGATGACCGGATCGGGCCTCTCGATCACCGAGTGGCGGCCGGTGACCGGCGCGGTGCCCCCGCTCTCGGCGGAGGCCTGGGCGGCGGAATTCGACAAGTACAAGGGCACCCCCCAGTACCAGATCCTCAACCAGGGCATGGGCATCGCCGACTTCAAGGTGATCTATGCCTGGGAGTGGGGCCACCGCATGCTCGGCCGCGTCCTCGGCCTGGTCTTCTTCCTGCCGCTGGCCTGGTTCTGGTGGCGCGGCGCCCTCGACCGCCGCCTCGGCCTCGGCCTCCTCGCCCTGGGCGCGCTCGGCGGGCTGCAGGGTGCGATCGGCTGGATCATGGTCGCCTCCGGCCTCCAGCCCGGCATGACGGCGGTGGCGCCCCTGAAGCTCACCTTGCACCTGACCACGGCCAGCCTGATCCTGGGGGTGCTGGTCTGGCTCGCCACCGGCCTGCGGCAGCGGGCGCCGGAGCCGGCACCGGCGGGCCTGCGCAACGGCGCCTATGCGGTGGCCGCCCTGGTCCTGGTCCAGATCGCGCTCGGCGGCCTCGTGGCGGGCTCGCGCGCCGGCCTCGTCTACAACACCTGGCCGACCATGGACGGCCTGTTCGTTCCGCCGCTGTCCATGCTGTTCGCGGTGACGCCCTGGTTCGAGAACTTCGTCGACAACGTCACCCTCGTGCAGTTCGACCACCGCATCGCGGCCTATCTCCTCCTCGCCCTCGCCTTCGTCCATGCCATCGACGCGACGTGGCGCAGGCCCGGCACCGGCATCGCCCGCCGGGCCTGGGCCGTGGCCGGCCTCGTCCTCGCGCAGGCCGTCCTCGGCGTGACGACGCTGCTGTTGGCGGTGCCCCTCTGGGCGGGCCTGTCCCACCAGGTCTTTGCGATGGTGGTGCTGATCATGGCCGTCGTCCATGCCCGGCTCACCGTGGCCCAGGCGGCGAGGCCGGTCCCGACCGGTGCGGCGAGCCCCGCCTTCGGGTTCGAGTATCTCGGCGCCGCACGATAATGCAGATGATGAAGATCGCCGCCTAATCCTGCAGGATACCGCGGCTTTTCGGATCTTTCGGCGTCTCGACGAATCGTGAGTGCCGCAGCGCACACACTTATCGCAACGCGGCGAACCGACCGGACACGACGGCGTTCCTCCCCCACTCGGCCACAACCGGACCGGATGGAGAACAGCCTTTGAAGACCGTCGAACCGAACCGGGATACCGCCGCCGAGGGTCGCCACGTCCGCCCGACGAAGTCTCGCGAGCGGCTGTCGCGCCGCGCCGCGATCGCCCTGACGGGCATGCTCGGGGTCGCCTGGGCGGCCGTCATCCTCAGCCGCTATCCCACGCTCATCGCGGGCTAGGCTCGGCGCCGCCAGGCGGCGACATCTGCGCTCCGTAGGGCGCGCTTCACCATGACGCGGGTTTATCCGCCGGCTGTCCCGTCCCGCGTAGTCCGACGCCGGAACGGGGTCGCGCCCTCCACGGTTAAGCTCCTACCACGCGACGGCCGGGGGTTAAGCCTCGCCGTCGCGGATCGCGGTGGCGACAGGGAAGGCTCCACGATGTTCCTGGCGGAAGACGGTCGTCCCGCGGACCTGAAATGGAATTACACCCGCGGGGAGACCCTCGCGGACGGGGCGATCCACGTCATCGGCGTGACCCTGGGTCTGGCCGGAGCCATTGCCGTCGTGATGCTGGCGGCCATGGAGCCGCTGGGCTGGGCCGGGTGGGCCGCCGTGGTGGTCTATGCCGCCGCGCTGGTGTCGATGCTGGGGGTCTCGGCCACCTACAACATGTGGCCGGTGGGCCGGCGCAAGTGGATGCTACGCCGGGCCGACCATGCCCTGATCTACCTGATGATCGCGGGCACCTACACGCCCCTCGTCACCCTCGTGGGCACCGGTTCCTCGGCATGGGCGCTGCTCGCCGCGATCTGGCTGGTGGCGGGCGTCGGCATCGCCCTCAAGCTCCTGATGCCGGGGCGCTTCGACCGGGTCGCCATCGGCCTCTACCTGATGCTCGGCTGGAGCGGCGTGCTCGCCTACGACTCGATCATCGCGGTGCTCACCCCGGACGCCCTCCGGCTGCTCGCCGCCGGCGGACTGCTCTACTCCTTCGGGGTGGTGTTCCACGTCTGGCGCAGCCTGCCCTACCAGAACGCGATCTGGCACGCCTTCGTCCTGGCCGCCACCGCCTGCCACTACGGTACGGTGCTGCTCACCGTGGTCGACACGCGGGTCTGAAGCCCAAGTCACACGGCGCTCACACCTCGGTCGACCGCCCCACCGTCGCCTCGATTTGCCCGTGCGGCTCGTCGGTGGGCAGGAACACCCGCCCGTCGCTGGCGAGGCCGAAGGGCGAGAGGTCGATCGGGATGTAGTGCTTGTTGGGCATGGCGAACCGGATCTCGGCGATCTCGGGGATCGCCGCCAGCACCGCCTCGCCCATCCGGTACATGCTGTCCTGCACGCTCGGACTGTAGGTGGTGCCGAACACCGCAACGAGGATCGCGAGCACCCGCGCGTTGGTGGCGACGGTTTCGGCGGGGACGTCGGACCATGTCCAGGTCGCGTCCATGCTGGTGGCGGCGATGCGATCGCTCGTGTCGGCCAAGGTACGGTAGCCGTCGTCGACGAAATTTGCCCAGCCCGACTGCGTGGTCTTCATGAAGGTGTAGCCGCGCAGGCCCGATTGCAGCACCGAGCCGGCGCGGTCGGCCACCAGCTTGACGTAGCCGACCCCGTTCCCGTCGAGGGTGAAGGTGTGGCCGTGCGGCGTGCCGGAAACGGCATGGCGCAGCCAGCGGGTCTCGCGCGCCTCCACCGAGATCTCGGAGACCTGCGGGTAGGTGTCCAGGAACACCTGCGCCACATGGCCGGCGAAGGCTTCCGCCTCGGCCTCCACGTGCTTGGCCGCCGTGACGTTGACGATGTTCTTGACGCTGTCGGTGGCGACGCAGGTGCGGTTGTCGCCGTCCGTCCAGGCGCGGTCGAAGGCGCCGGTCATGAGGACCTCGAGGGTGAGCTCGCGCGGGGTGTGGTGGTCGCCGTCGCGGGCGAGCCGCATCACCCGCACCCGTCCCTTGCCGTATCGCGACGCCGTCAGTGCCATCGTCGGTTCCTCGTTCGATCGGTCGGTCGCCCTCGGGCCTACGCGGCATGGACGACGCGGCTCCGCTCCGCCCGGGCCGAGGCGGTGTCGCCCAGCCCATCGAAGAACAGGGTGAGGACGACGGCGCAGATCGCGGCGAGCAGGATGCCGGATTCGAGCAGCGGATGCAGCATCTGCTTGAACAAGTTCGGCGCCACCAGCGGGATCAGGCCGAAGCCCACCGAGACCGCAACGATGAAGAGGTTGTTGCGGTTGGCCGCGATAATCCACCGCGCCGAGGATGCGCGCGCCGGTGACCCCGAAGAGGCCGATGTGCCACGAGCCTGCTCGGGCGCCAGCCCCAACGCCCGCCCGACGATGAGCGGCACCGCCACCGCGCCGGCATCCATCGCCAGCCCATGCTGCAGACCGAGGAGCCCGAGGGTGGCGGGGGGCACCTTCGTGATGGTGCCGGCGCCGGCGTCGGAGGGGTGAGCGCTCACGTGTCGGACCCTCCCGGCGACCCGGCCCTCCTCGCGGCGGTCGAGCAATCCCTATGCCAGGGATTCACATAACAAGCCTGGCCGCGGCGGAGCGATCCGCCGCGGCCAGGCCCTCACGCTGGCTTCCTCATCCCATTTCCGGTTGATCACTTCGTGATGCGGACATGGGCTTCGCTCAGGCGCCGCGCGGGCTCGGTGAGACGGGTCCCGCTTGATTCGAGCGGAAACCGTCTCACAGGATGAAGTCGCCCCGCGCGAGGTCGGTGGTGCCGCCCGCCAGGGTCACGTCGATCGCCATGTCGGCGGCGCCGCCGTCGACGTTGACGAAGACGGTCCAGTCGGTGCCCGAGCCGGTGGCCCAGACCGAGCCGGCGGCCGTGCTGGGACCGGTGATCGAGAAGGTGAAGTCCTGGTTGTTGGCCCGGGTCAGGTCGGCATCCATGGCGTGGAGGTCGATCTTGTCGCCCTCGGTCCGGTTGAAGTCGAAGATCTCGTCGCGGGCGCCCGCGGCCGATTCGAGGTGGTTGAAGTAGATGAAGGTGTCCGCGCCCGAGCCACCGGTCATGTCGTCGGCGCCGCGCAGGCCGATGATGCGGTCGTTGCCGCTCCCGCCGGAGATGGTGTCGTTGCCGCCGGCCACGAAGATCAGCGAGTCGCCCACGAGGTAGTCGTTGCCCTGGCCGCCGTAGATCAGGTCGTTGCCGAGCCCGGCCTCGACGCTGTCGTCGTCGAAGCCGGCGTAGACGGTGTCGTTGCCCGAGCCGAGCTGGATGGTGTCGTTGCCGGTGCCGCCGTAGACGGTGTGGCCGGCTTGGGCCGCGCTCGAGGTGGAGCCGATGTCGATGATGTCGTTGCCCCCTTGCGCGTTGATAGAGAGCGAGCGGGTGGACGGCGCCAGGAACAGCACGTCGCGGTCGTCGTCGAGGTTCTGGAAGCCGGTCCGGTCCTGGTCGTCGAAGAAGCGCTGGATCAGGTTGAGCTGCGCGCCGGTGAGCTGGGTGGTGTAATCGCGGTTGAAGTCGAACATCGCGCTCTCCTCGTGTCGGCCGGTCGGTCGACCGGCATGAGGGGACCATGCCCGGCGATCGGCGCCCCTTCCGTGATCCGGATCACACAAGCCCGAACAGGCGCCCCGTGGCGCGGAGCCTGCTAAGGGCTGGCGTCGGCGGGCGCGGCCCGGCCGTCCTCGTCATGGCGGAGCCTCATGACCCTCTCGCTCGATGCCCTGAACCGGGCCAGCCTGCCCGATTTCGTGACCGCCCTCGGGGCGGTGTTCGAGCACGCCCCCTGGGTGGCCGAGGCCGCCGCCGCCGGCCGGCCCTACGCCACGGTGGAGGCGTTGTATTCCGGCATGCGCAGGGCGGTGGAGGCGGCGCCCGAGTCCTCGCGGCTGGCGCTCCTCACCGGCCATCCCGAACTCGCCGGCCGGGCCGCGCGGGAGGGCGCCATCGCCGCCGATTCCATCGCCGAACAGGCCGCCGCCGGGCTCGACCGGCTCTCCCAGGCCGAATACGCCCGCTTCGAGGCCCTGAACGCCGCCTACCGCGAAACATTCGGGTTTCCCTTTATCCTCTGCGTCAGGCGCCACGGCCGCGCCTCGCTGCTGCGGTCGTTCGCGGCCCGGGTCGCCTCGGACGCGGCCACCGAACGCGCCACCGCGCTCACGGAGGTGTTGCGCATCGCCGCGATCCGGCTCGACGCCCTGGTGACGGGCGAGGGCCCCTTGCGGACCACCGGCCGGATCTCGACCCACGTCCTCGACACGGTGCGGGGCAGGCCCGCCGCCGGGGTCGCCGTCGACCTCCTCGAATGGGTCTCGGCCGAGGAGACGGTGCTGGTGGCGCGGGCGGTCACGAACGCGGACGGGCGCACCGACGCGCCCCTGATCGGCGGCCGGCCGGTGCCGATCGGCACCTACGAGCTGCGCTTCCACATCGGCGACCATTTTCGCAGGCTCGGCCTCGACACGGCCGAGCCGCCGTTCCTCGACGTCGTACCCCTGCGCTTCGGGGTCGCCGAGCCGGAGGGGTATTACCACGTGCCCCTGGTGGCGACGCCCTGGAGCTACCAGACCTATCGCGGGAGCTGACACCGGTGGATTTCGCCCCCCGCATCCAGGCGCGCCTCGACGCGCTGGCCGCCATCAGCGCCGAGCCCGGCGCCATCACCCGCCTCTACCTCACCCCCGAACAGGCCCGTGCCAGCGCCCTCGTCATGGGCTGGATGCGCGAGGCCGGAATGAGCGCGCGCCTCGACGCCGCCGGCAACGTGATCGGCCGCCTGGAGGGCCCGGTGCCGGGGAGCCCCGCCGTGGTGATCGGCTCGCATCTCGACACGGTGCGCGACGCCGGGCGCTACGACGGCCCCCTCGGCGTCGTCACCGGCATCGCCTGCGTCGCGGCTTTGGCGGCATCGGGCACGCGCCTGCCCTTCGCGGTGGAGGTGGTGGGTTTCGCCGACGAGGAGGGCACCCGCTTCGCCGCGACCCTGATCGGCAGCCGCGCCTTCGCCGGCACCTTCGACCCGGACAAGCTGGCCTGCCCGGACGGGCAGGGGGTCACCGTCGCGCAGGCGCTGCGGGCGGCCGGGTTCGACCCGGAGCGGTTCCACGAGGCCGCCCGCCGCCGATCCGAGATCCTCGCCTATCTCGAACTCCACATCGAGCAGGGTCCGGCCCTGGAACGGGCGGGCCTCGCCGTCGGGCTCGTCACCGCCATCAGCGGCGCCACCCGTCTGGCCGTGACCCTGGAGGGGGAGGCGGGGCACGCCGGCACCGTGGCGATGGACGGGCGGCGCGACGCCCTCGCCGGGGCCGCCGCCTGCGTCCTGGCCGTCGAGGCGCGCTGCCGCGGCGAGGCCGGATTGGTCGGCACGGTGGGGAGCCTCACCGCCAGTCCCGGCGCGGTCAACGTCATCCCCGGCCGGGTCGCCTTCAGCCTCGACCTGCGCGCCCCCGACGACGGCCAGCGTGCGGCCGCGCTCGCCGACATCGCGGCGGCCTGGCGGTCCATCGCGGCCGAGCGTGGCCTGGCCCTCGCCTGGCGCACGACCCACGACGCCCCGAGCGTGCCTTGCGACCCGGCCCTCGCCGAGCGCATCGCCGCGGCGATGGCGGCGGAGGGTCATCCGGTGTTCCGCCTACCGAGCGGGGCGGGGCACGACGGCATGGCGGTGGGGGCGCTGGCGCCGGTGGCGATGGTCTTCGTGCGCTGCCGCGGCGGCGTCAGCCACAACCCGGCCGAGTTCGCGAGCCTGCCCGACATCGAGGCGGGCGCCCGCGTCCTGCTGGCGACCGTGCGCGGGCTCGGCGCGGACGGATGACGCCCCCTTCCGTAGGTTCGAGGAGCCCGTGGAGGACCTTCGTCGGCGTGGACTTGCCGGCCACGATGGGCTTGCCGGCCAGATGGACTTGCCGGCCACGATGGACTTGCCGGCCAGATGGACTTGCCGGCCCCAATCTCGTGATCGACGGGTCGTTGGCGGCCAACAGCGGCACCGGTCCGTCGCGACCGGGCACCGGTGCCGCGGCCTCCACCCTCAGGCCGTACCGAACAGGCTATGGGCGAGGCGGGTGTGGGCCTCGCGCAGATGGCCGGTCTCGATGCCGAGCGGCTGGCCGTCGATCACCCGCCAGCGGCCGGCGACCATGACCCGGTCGGCCTTGTGGGCGCCGCACAGGACCAGCGCCGCCAGGGGATCGTGCGCGCCCGAGAACCGCAGTTCGTCGAGGGTGAAGAAGGCGAGATCCGCCTCGCGGCCCTCCTCGATCCGGCCGATGTCGGCGCGCCCGAGGCAGGCCGCCGACCCTTCCGTCGCCCAGCGCAGGGCGTCGAGATGGGTGACGCGTTCGGCCCCGTAGGTGAGGCGGTTGATCATCAGGGCGTGGCGCACGCCCTCCATCAGGTTGGAATTGTCGTTGGAGGCCGAGCCGTCGACGCCGAGCCCCACAGGGCTGCCGGCGGCCTCGAGCTCGCAGGTGCGGCACTGGCCCGACGCCAGCGTCATGTTCGAGGTCGGGCAGTGGCAGACCCCGACCCCGGCGCGCCCGAGGCGGGCGACCTCGGCGTCGTTGAAGTGGATGCCGTGGGCGAGCCAGACGCGGTTCGTCATCCAGCCGACCTCCTCGAGATAGTCGACCGGGCGCTGGCCGAACGCCTCGAGGCAGTAGCGGTCCTCGTCGAGGGTCTCGCCGAGGTGGGTGTGCAGGCGGCAGTCGTGGCGCTCGGCGAGCGCCGCGCTCTCGCGCATCAGACGCTTGGTGACGTTGAAGGGCGAACACGGGGCGAGCCCGATCTGCACCATCGCCCCGGGCCTCGTGTCGTGGAACAGGCGCAGCACGCGCTCGCTGTCCTCGAGAATGGTGTCGTCGCTTTGCGTCAGGCATTCGGGCGGCAGGCCGCCGTCCTTCACCGACAGGCTCATGGAGCCGCGGGTGACGACGGCGCGGATGCCCAGGCCGCGCGCCTCCTCGACCTGGATGTCGACGGAACTCTCCAGGCCCTTGGGGAACAGGTAGTGGTGGTCCCCGGCCGTGGTGCAGCCGGACATGAGCAGTTCGGTGTAGGCGAGCCGCGTCGCGAGGCGGAACGCCTCCGGGTCCATCTTGTCCCAGACCGTGTAGAGGGCCTGCAGCCAGGGAAACAGCGGCTTGTTGATCGCCACCGGATGGGCGCGGGTGAGCGTCTGGAAGAAGTGGTGGTGGGTGTTGACGAGGCCCGGGATCACCACGTGGCGGCCGGCCTCGACGGTCTCGTCCACCGGCGCGGCGGGGCTCGCGCCCGCGGCCACCCGCTCGACGATGCGGGTGCCCTCGACGACGATGCCGCCGCCGGCGTCCTCGGCGAGGATGGCGAGGGGGTTCCTGATCCAGGTGCGGCCCGACTTCATGCCGACGTCGTCCATCCCATCCCCCTCATGCCATCCGCGCGATGCCATCCGCGCGATGCCCTGCCGGCCCCTCAGAAGACGTGGAAGGACACGCCCGCCGGGGCGGTCGTCTCCTCGGAGCCGGGCAGCCGCGCGGCGTCGTTGCCGAACTTGTTGCGCCAATACTGGAAGCCCACGAACACGTCGACCTTGTCGGGCTGGCCGTAGACGATTCCGAGCTCGGGCATGGCGTCGAACTCGGTATCGCGGGCCGGCAGGGGCACGGTGCCGTTGCGGTTGAACTCCCTGGAGGCGTGGACCGCGAGGTCGCGGAGGCCCGCCGGCACGTCGAAGGCGACGTTCAGCCCGGCGACGACGAGGCGCTTCTCGGAACCGAAGCTGGTGTTCTTCGAGTTGAGATCGGTGCCGTAGCAGAGCGAGACGTCCTCGACGAAGCCGGGGAGGGCGAAGGCCTCGGGGCCGGTGAGCGCGTTGCCGCTCAGGGTGGCGCGGTGGAGACCGCAGGCTTCCGTCGCGCCGATGCCGGTCTGGATGTCGAGGTTCGGGAACGCGTAGCCGCTCGGTTCCTGCGAGCCGGACCGGGGGATGTCGAGGGAGACGACGTCGGTGCGGTAGGCCCCGGCGTTGGCATGGCCGATGGTGAGGACGGTCTTGGGAATGCTGCGCCCGTTCAGCGAGTTGCCCCTGGTCGCCGGGACCCCGGGCTCGCGGGAATCCATCACCCGGCGGTCGCCGACCTGGGTGTCCGAGAACAGGAAGAACGAGGACGGGACCGATGGCGGCGCGAGATCGGACGCCAGGGCCGGAACCGTGAACGGCGCCATCGCGGTGGCCATCGGAACGCAGGAAAATCGATGGGTCATCGGCCGTCCGCGGGGGGCTTGGTGGGGCCCTCTTGCCGGCACAGCAGCAACCGATATGCCAGCGGACGCGCCCGGCTCGCGGCCGGACCTCGCGCGGAACGCGCGATGCAAATCGGCGACAAGACCCCGATCCCGCCCGCGATCCTCACCGAGCCGCGACCCTCACCGAGCCGAGCCCGGACGGCAGGACCCGGCCGTCCGCTCGCCACGGGCCCACGAGCGTCTCGGAGACCGGTTCGCGCCAGGCCTGAGCGTCGTCTGCCCAGGAAAGCGGATGTCTGCCCTTCGATGCGCGCCGACGCCGGAAGGCTCCGGCGCGGTGCCCGAACGCGGGACGGCGCGGCCGGAACACCCGCCCACGTTGCGGCGGTGGCCGAAACACGGTCTAAGGGCCCCCGCGACACGCCCGCTTCCGGGCAACCGGCGCAGCGCTCCGAGAGCGGGTCGCGGCCGGATCGCGTTCCCGTCCTCCAGCCCGAGATCCCGGTGCCCGCGCCCCAGACCCGCGCCGAACGCCTGGCGGACGAGATCGCCGCCGCCATCCTCTCGGGCGACCTGCCCCCGGGGCTGCACCTCGACGAGCAGGTGCTGGCCAAGCGGTTCGGGGTGTCGCGGACCCCGGTGCGGGACGCCCTGCGCCTCCTGAGCGGCAGCGGCCTGATCGACCTGCGCCCGCGCACGGGCGCCACGGTCCGCACGATCACGGCGGAGGGGCTCGACATGCTGTTCGTCGCCACCGCCGAGATCGAGGCGACCTGCGCGCGCCTGGCCGCCCTCGGCATGACGGCCGCCGAGCGCAGCCGCCTGCGCGACCTCCACGAGGGCATGGCGCCCCTGGCCGCGGCCGGCGACCGCGACGGCTACATCACCGCCAACCAGGATTTCCACGCGCTCCTCTCCATGGGCACCCACAACAGCGTGGTGGAAGAGATCGCCCGGTCGCTGCAGCGGCGCCTGACGCCGTTCCGCCGGGCGCAGTTCCAGGCCGAGGGCCGCCTCGCGCGGTCGCACAGCGAGCACGGCGCCGTGGTGCGGGCGGTGCTGGCCCGGGATGCCGCCGCCGCCAACGCCGCCATGCTGGTCCACATGAGCATCGTCGAGGATGCGTTCGAGACCGTGGACGCAGCCCCCGCCGCGATCCGCGCCGTGGCCCGGGACCGCATCGTCCGTCCCCGCCGCGCGGAAGCGGTCGAGCGGGCGCGTCGCTGAACAGCGACCGGCGCCGACGCGACCTGCCACCGATCGATGCGGGGCGGAATACGATGTGGGCGCCGCAATCGGGACCCCTGCGGACATGATCGCGCACGGCCAGGCGATTCGCCCGGCTTCAGCCCCCGATGTGAAGGGCCCGCCAAGACCGTCACGCTCGCCGCGCAGCCCGCGCCTTCGGCCATCGATCCGGCCACCACGGCGCTGGTCGTCATCGACATGCGGCGCGACGTCATCGAGCACGGCGGCTTCGGCGAGACGCCGGTCAACGACGTCTCGCTTCTCGAGGCGGCCATCGCGCCGCGCCGCGCCGTGCTCGCGGCCGCGCGCGCCGCCGGGATGCTGGTGGCGCACACGCGGCAGGGCCATGCCCCCGACCTCTCCGATGCGCTCCCGGCCAAGCTCGAACGCGGTGAGCGGGCATCGCCGTTCAGCTGCTGTCCTCACGCAACGGGGGTCGCTCGGCATCGATTTCGCTTGGGGCCGCTCCTGCGACGACAGCCGCCACAGCCGCCCCGGGACCCCGATGCCACCGACCCCCTCCGAGACGCGCGCCGCCTATGTCGAGGCCGCCGCCGGCCTGCTCGGGCTCCCCCTCGACCCGGCCTGGGCGGCGGGCGTCGCCGACAACCTCGCGGTGCTGAGCGCGGCGGCCGAGCGGGTGGCGGCGTTCCCGCTGCCCGACGAGGCCGAGGTGGCGCCGGTGTTCGAGGCCTGACGGGATGAGCGACGATCCGGCCCTGATGCACGGCCACGCCATCGCCGCCGCCGTGCGCGACCGGCGCACGAGCGCCACGGCGGCGGTCACCGCGGCCCTGGCCCGCATCGCGCGGGTGGACGGCACCGTCAACGCCTTCACCGACGTCGTGGCCGAGCGCGCCCTGGCCCGGGCCGGATCGATCGACGCGGCCATCGCTCGCGGCGAGCCCCAGGGGCCCCTGGCCGGCGTGCCCTTCGCGGTCAAGAACCTCATCGACGTCGCCGGCCTGCCGACGCGGGCGGGCTCGAAGATCAACCGCGCCCGCCCCCCGGCCGCCCGCGACGGCGCGACCCTGCGCCGGATGGAGGCGGCGGGCGCCATCCTGGTCGGCGCCCTCAACATGGGCGAATACGCCTACGACTTCACCGGCGAGAACGTCCACGACGGCGCCACGCGCAACCCGCACGACCTCGGCCACATGTCGGGGGGCTCGTCCGGCGGCTCGGGCGGGGCGGTGGGAGCCGGTCTCGTGCCGATCGCGCTCGGCTCGGACACCAACGGCTCGATCCGGGTGCCCTCGGCCTTCTGCGGCTGCTTCGGGTTGAAGCCCACCTATGGCCGGCTGACGCGGGCCGGCAGCTTCCCCTTCGTCGGCAGCCTCGACCATCTCGGGCCGATGGCCCGCAGCGTCACCGATCTGGCGCTCGCCTACGACGCGATGCAGGGCCCCGACCCCGAGGACGCTGCCACCACCGCCCGCGCGCCGGAGCCCGCGACGCCGGGGCTCGACGACGGGATCGCCGATCTGCGCATCGCCGTGGCGGGGGGCTATTTCGCCACCGGCGGCGACCCGGAGGCCTTCGCGGCGGTGGCGGCGATCGCGGGCGCGCTCAAGGTCACGCGCCGGGTCGAGATCCCGGAGGCCGCCCGCGCCAGGGCGGCGGCCTATCTCATCACCGCCGCCGAGGGCGCCGCCCTCCACCTCGACCGGCTGCGGACCCGGGCGGACGACTTCGACCCGGCGGTGCGCGACCGGCTCATCGCGGGCGCGATGATCCCCGCCCCCTGGGTCGGGGGCGCCCAGCGCTTCCGGCGCTGGTACCGCGCGGCGGTGGCCGAACTCTTCGCCGACGTCGACGTGATCCTGGCGCCGTCGACGCCGTGCCGGGCGCCGACATCGGGCCAGACCCATTTCGTCCTCGACGGCGTGACCCTGCCGGTGCGGGCCAACATCGGCGTGTTCACCCAGCCGATCTCCTTCATCGGCCTGCCGGTGGTGGCGGTGCCGGTGCGGGTGGACGACGGCCTGCCGCTCGGCGTCCAGGTCATCGCCGCCCCCTGGAGGGAAGGATCGGCGCTGCGGGTGGCACGCCACCTCGAACGCGAGGGAATCGTGAGCGCCCCCGCGGCGGACCTTTGACAACCGTCGTGATCCTCCCCTCCTGGACGCGAACGACGGCGTGACCGGCGAAACCACGAGACAGCCATGACGATCGACGACCCCGCCGTGAAGGCCGAAGTCGAGGCGGCGTTCGCGGCCTACGAGGCCGCGCTCGACGCGAACGACGTGGCGACCCTCGAGGACCTGTTTCGCGACGATCCGCGCACCATCCGCTACGGGATCGGGGAAAACCTCTACGGCATGGACGCGATCCGCGCCTTCCGCCGGGCCCGCTCGCCGCAGGGGCTGGCGCGCACGATCCACGACACCGTCATCACCACCTACGGGCGCGACACCGCCACCGCCATGACCCTGTTCCGGCGCGAGGGCGCCCCGGGCAAACTCGGCCGCCAGAGCCAGACCTGGGTGCGTTTCGAGAAGGGTTGGAAGGTGGTCGCCGCCCACGTCAGCCTGATCGAGGACGCCTGATCAGGTCTCGGCCGGGTCCTTGCGCGCCACGCGGCGCAGGCGCCCGTTGCGCTTCTCGTATTCGAACATCGCCGTCGTCGCCCGGTCGGCATCGGCGTCCACCGCCGCGGCCGGCACCGCGGGGGCAGGGGGCGTCCGCCGTTCCAGGGCGGCGCGGACCAGGGCGACGTCGCGGGCGATCAGGGCGGCGAGATCGGCCCGCACCGCGAGTTCGGCATCGGCACCGTCTTCGAAGGCGAGGCGCAGGAGCGTGGTGGGCGGCGTCGCCTCGAAGGCGCCGAGCCCGAACCCGACGGCGGAGGCGGCCACGCTCACGGGCTTGGGCAGGGCCTGCGCGCTGGCCAGCGCCCCCTGAAGGCCGCGCAGGAGATCGCCGCTCCAATGGGCGGGCGGTGCCGCGGGCTCCGGCAGGTCGAGGCTCGCCACGGTCTCGATGCCGCGCGAGGTCCCGTCGGGCATCGTGAAGAGCCCGTCCTCGTAGGCGCCCGCCCCGCTGCCGCAGGCGCCCCCTGCGATCCGGATGGCCGTCATCGTCTCTCGTCCTCGCGTCGTACAACCAGGGTGACGCGCCGATGTGTCCGAAACGCGGCGCGCCTCACGACGCGCGTCGGGCACGCTCGGCGAAGAAGTTGCGCAGGGTCGCCGCCACGAGGTCGTCCACCTGCGCGGCGCTCTTGGGTTCGCGCAGGACGAGGCTCGTCACCGCGTCGGGGTGGTTGCGGCGTTGCTTCGGGGTCCGGGCGTGGTTGGAGACCCGCAGGGCGAGGTCGCAGCCGGCGGTCTTGAGATAGACGGAATCGCCGCGGGTGTTGCGGGCCGCCTCGGCGAAGCCCTGTTCGGACAGGCGTGCGAGCGCCCGCGCCATCGCGGCGGCCGGGTCGAGCGGGGGCGAGCCCCGCCGGTCCCCACCGGTCACGCGGCGATCGACGGCGCCCGCCCGAGGGCGCGCAGGGCCGCCTCCGGCTCGCGGTCGAGGATGTTGAGGAGCACCCGCACGTAGGGCGGCACCGAGGTGCGGCCCTGTTCCCAGTTCTTCAGGGTCGCGAGCGGCGCATCGATCAGCCGGGCGAATTCGACCTGCGTCAGCCCCAGGCGTTCGCGCACCCTATGCGGCGGCCGGACGACGACGGCCCCCTCCAGGTAGGAGGGATCGTCGGGGTCGTAGCCGTCCTCGATCATATGGCGCCGGATGTCCTCCTCGGTGGTGGCATCGAGCTTGGCTTGGTCCACGTCGGCCGGCCGGGCGGCCAGTTCCGCCAATGTCACCCTCACCATTTCACGCGCTCCTTACGGTTCGAGAGCCAGGCCGTGATGATCCAGCGGACATCGCCGCGGTCCGTATAGACGACGGTGTAGAACCGGCCGTCATACTGGCCCACGGCCGTCATGCGGACCTCGCCGTAATCCTGACGCGTATCCTGCCAGGTCACGACTCGCCCAAGAAAGATCCTGGCCGCAGTCCCGAGCCCGAAGCCGCGAGCGGATTTCACGAGGTCGGATTTTGCCGGGTCCCAGTCGAATTCCATCATCCACTCATACGCTCACAGCGCCCTTCGCACCAGCGACGTGTTGCAACGAAGCGGTGGTGAGCGTGGGGCGGCGACCGGCAAGGCGCGTGCCGTGACACCCCCGCCTACCCTTGCTATGCCGCGCCTGACACGATGACGGCGCGTCCGTCGCAACCGCATGCCCCGGCTCCATCCGATGAACATCTTCGCCACCTTCGAGGCGCGCGTCCGCGAGGCGTTGCAGGCGCTCACCCGCTCCGGCCACCTGCCCGAGGGGCTCGACCTGTCCCGCGTGGTGGTCGAGCCGCCGCGCGATCCCGCCCACGGCGATCTCGCCACCAACGCCGCCCTGGTGCTGGCCAAGGAGGCCAGGGCCAACCCGAAGGCGCTCGGCGAGGCTCTGGCGGCAGAACTCCGCACCGACCCGCGGGTGGTCGAGGCGAGCGTGGCGGGGCCGGGCTTCATCAACCTGCGGCTGGTGCCGGAGGTGTTCCACGAGGTGGCGCGCGCCGCCCTGACGGAGGGCGCCGGCTACGGCCGCGCCGCGATGGCCGGCGGCCCGGTCAACATCGAATACGTGTCGGCCAACCCCACCGGGCCGATGCACGTCGGCCACGGCCGCGGCGCGGTGTTCGGCGATGCGCTGGCCAACCTCCTCGCCTTCGCCGGCCGGGACGTGACGCGCGAGTACTACATCAACGACGCCGGCGCGCAGGTCGACGTCCTCGCCCGCTCCGCCCACCGGCGCTACCGCGAGGCGCTCGGACAGGACGTCGGCCCGGTGCCCGAGGGGCTCTATCCCGGCGACTACCTGGTTCCGGTGGGGCGGATGCTGGCCGACACCCATGGCCGCGCTCTCCTGGAGCAGTCCGAGGCCGAATGGCTGCCCGTGGTGCGGGCCTCGGCCATCGATGCGATGATGGCGCTGATCCGCGGGGACCTCGCGCGCCTCGGGATCCACCACGACGTGTTCTTCTCCGAGGCGACACTGAAGGAGGCCGTCCCCGTCCTCCTGGCGGAGCTGCGCGACAAGGGCCTCGTCTACGAGGGCCGGCTGCCGCCGCCCAAGGGCCAGCCGCCGGAGGATTGGGAGGACCGCGAGCAGACCCTGTTCCGCACCCGAGAGTTCGGCGACGACGTCGACCGGCCGCTCCTGAAGTCCGACGGCTCCTTCACCTATTTCGCCTCCGACATCGCCTACCACCGCGACAAGTGGCGGCGCGGCGCCACCGACCTCATCGACGTGCTCGGCGCCGACCACGGCGGCTACGTCAAGCGGATGCAGGCGGCGGTGAAGGCGGTGAGCGGGGGCGAGGCCACCCTCGACGTCAAGCTCTGCCAGCTCGTGCGGCTGCTGCGGGCGGGCGAGCCCGTGAAGATGTCCAAGCGCGCGGGCGAGTTCATCACCCTGGCCGAGGTCGTGGACGAGGTCGGGCGCGACGCCATCCGCTTCATGATGCTCTACCGCAAGAACGACGCGACCCTGGATTTCGACCTCGCCAAGGTGGTCGAGCAGTCCAAGGACAACCCGGTCTTCTACGTGCAATACGCCCACGCCCGCTGCGCCTCGGTGTTCCGGCAGGCGCGCGAGGCGATGCCCGGCGAGGATTTCTCGCGCGCCGCCCTCATGGCGCAGGCCGACCTGTCCCTCCTCGCCGACCCCGGCGAGGCCGAGATCCTGCGTCTCGTCGCCCAGTATCCGCGGGTGATCGAAGCGGCGGCGGCGGCGCACGAGCCGCACCGTGTGGCATTCTACCTCTACGAACTGGCCAGTTCCCTGCATGGTTTCTGGAACAAGGGCAAAGACTTGCCGCAATTACGGTTTGTTAATCCAACCGACAGAAACTCGACCCGGGCGAGATTGGCCCTCGTCGAGGCTTTGCGGGGCGTTCTCGCTTCGGGTCTCGGCGTCTTGGGCGTCACCGCGCCGGACGAGATGCGGTGAGGACACGCCGCGTGTAGAGGGATGCAGCCATGACGCCGAACGCCTCGCGAGCGCCTGTCGACTTCGATGCGTTCGAGCGCGAGCTGCAGCAGCCGGCGCCGCAATCGGCACAGGCTGCGGCCAAGGGCGATCCGTTGGCCGAGCTCGCCCGCATCGTCGGCCAGGACGATCCGTTCCGGGCGCTGCTGCAGGTCCGTGACGCCCGCGCCGCCGGCCACCAGCAGGCCCAGGGCGGCCGCATCGAGCCGACGTTCTACGAAGACGCTCGCTACGAAGACACCCGCAACGAGCACGCGCGCCACGAACACGCGCTCTACGACGACCGCCGGGCGGAAGGCTCCGGGGGCCATCCGCACCAGCCCCCGGCACACGCCCTGCAGGCGCAGGCCCCCGAGGGTCACGCCCCGCAGGACCCTGCGGCCGGCTACGGCCATGGCCAGCCCTACGACCCGGCCTACGGCCACCCGCCGGATCTGTCGCCGGCGGACGCCTTCAACCAGTACCTCGCCTCGGTCGAGCAGGGCGGCTACGACGCGCAGGGCAACCCGCGCAGCCATGGCGCAGACGACGCAGGCCACGCATTCGCCGACGACGGCGCCGCCCCGCGCAACGCCGCGGCCGAGAAGCCGCGCCAGCGCAGCCGCCTCGTCTCGGTGGGTGCCGGGCTCGCGGTCCTCGTCGTCTCCGTCACCGGGGCGCTGACCTGGCGCAGCCTGCACACGAGCGGCAACGGCGGCAGCGAAGGCGTGCCCACCATCATGGCCGACAAGGCCCCCCTCAAGATCGCGCCCAAGACCGCCGACGGCGTCGAGATCCCCGACCAGAACAAGCAGATCTACGACCGGACCGCCAAGGACGGCCAGATCCGCATCGTCAACCGCGAGGAGCAGCCGGTGGACGTGGCCCAGGCGGCCCGCGCCGCGCCGCGGCCGGCGGAATCCGCCGCCACGCCCGCCACCGCCACGCCGGGCACCCTCAACGAGTCGCTCGGCGAGCCGCGCCGGGTGCGCACGGTGTCGGTCAAGCCCGACACCCCGCCGCCGGCCCAGCAGCGCGACGTCCCCGCCCAGGCCGCCGATACCACCCCGGGGGCGGCGTCGACCTCGGTCATCCCGAGCATGGTGATGCCCGGCGCGGGCAACGACGGCACCGCGACCACCGCCTCCCTGCGCCCGCGCAGCCCTAAAATCCCGCCCGCGGTCCCGGCCCCCGAGGCCGGCACCACGACGACCGCCGAGGCCCAGCCGGCCCCGGCCCAGAAGCCGAAGCCGGCCCAGAAGGTCGCGGCCCTGCCGGCCGAGACCGCCCCGGCGGCCGCGGTCCCGGTCACCTCCGGTCCGGTCGGCGGCTTCTCCGTCCAGCTCGGCGTGCGCACGAGCCAGGCCGAGGCCCAGGCCGCCTTCCGGCAGATGCAGACCAAGTACAGCCAGCTCAACGGCCAGCCGCCCCTGATCCGGCAGGCCGAGGTCAACGGCAAGTCGATCTTCCGCGTCCGCGTCGGCCCCCTGGGCAAGGACGAGGCGAACAGCCTGTGCAGCCAGATCCAGGGCGCGGGCGGCCAGTGCTTCGTGGCCAAGAACTAAGTTCGAACGAGCCGACGAGCGAGCGCACCTGCGCGGCGGCGCGTTCCCGCCGCGCTGGTGTTCTTTCGTGACAGTCCCCGACGCGAGCCCCAGTCCATGACCACCCGCGCCCTGATCCTCGGCTGTGCCGGCCGGACCCTCTCGGCGGAGGAGACCGCCTTCTTCCGCGCGGTCCAGCCGTGGGGCTTCATCCTGTTCAAGCGCAACATCGGCACGCCGGACGAGGTCCGCGCCCTGACCGCGTCCCTGCGCGACATCGTCGGGCGTGCCGACGCGCCGATCCTCATCGACCAGGAGGGCGGCCGCGTGCAGCGCATGGGACCGCCGCACTGGCCGTCCTACCCGCCGGGCCGGATCTTCGGGCGGCTCGACGCCGCGGCCGCCACGGTGGCGCGCCTGGGTGCGCGCCTGATGGCCCACGACCTCGCCGACGTCGGCATCAACGTCGATTGCGCGCCCGTGCTCGACGTCCCGGTGGCCGGCGCCCACGACGTGATCGGCGACCGGGCCTACGGCGAGACCGTGGCGTCCGTCGTCGCCATCGGCCGCGCGGTGGCCGAGGGCCTGATGGCCGGCGGCGTCCTGCCGGTAATGAAGCACATCCCCGGGCACGGCCGCGCGGCCTGCGACAGCCACAAGGGCCTGCCGGTGGTGGAGGCCGACCGCGACAGCCTCGAGCCCCACGACTTCGCGCCCTTCCGGGCGCTGGCCGACCTGCCCATGGCGATGAGCGCCCACGTCGTCTACGCCGCGATCGACCCCGCACGGCCCGCCACCCAATCGCCCCGCATGATCGCTGAAATCATCCGCGGCGCGATCGGCTTCCAGGGCCTCCTGATGACCGACGACCTCTCGATGCACGCGCTCAGCGGCACCTTCGCCGAGCGGACGCAGGCCGCCTTCGCGGCCGGGATCGACGTCGCCCTGCATTGCAACGGCGATCTGGCGGAGATGGCCGGCGTGGCCGAGGCGACGCCGGGGCTCGCCGGGCAGGCCCGCGTGCGTGCCGATGCGGCCCTGGCGCGCCTGCGCCCGGCCGCCGACCTCGACGTGGCGCAGGCCCGCGCCGCCTTCGCCGCCGCGCTGACCCGGGCCGCCTGAGGGAAGCACGGTCGTACCGCCATCCCGCGTCGATCGCTCCTGCGGCCTTTGCCGCTTCTTGTGTTCGTGGCGTCCGATCCTTAGGTTCGCCCCAATCCGATCGCACGAGACGCCGCCGCGCGGGTTCCGCCCGCGGCGCAGGAGGTTGCCATGGGCAGCATGAGTATCTGGCACTGGATCATCGTCGCCGGCATCGTGATGCTGCTGTTCGGCCGCGGCAAGATCTCGGACCTGATGGGCGACGTCGCCAAGGGCATCAAGGCCTTCAAGAAGGGCATGGCCGAGGACGAGACGCCCGCCGCCGTTTCCCCAGCCCAGCCGGTCACGCCCGTCAGCGCCACCGACCCGGTGCGCACGCTCCCGCACCAGGGCGAGCCGGCCCCGGCCAACACCGTCGCCGCCGACCGCAAGGTCGGCTGACACTCGGGTTCGCACGCCCCACGATGGACGGAGTCGAGCGGTCGGTCGGGAGTCGCCGCCGGATCGTGAGGCGGGCCATGCCGAAGAGCCCACGGGACGATCGACGCCATGTTTGACATGAGTTGGGGCGAGGTGATGCTGATCGGCGGCATCGCCCTGATCGTCATCGGCCCGAAGGATCTGCCCAAGGCGCTGCGGACGGTGGGTCAGGTCACCGGCAAGATGCGGCGCATGGCCGGCGAGTTCCAGTACCAGTTCAAGGAAGCGGTGCGCGAGGCCGAGCTCGACGAGGTCCGCCGCGAGGTCGACGGCATAAAGCGGTCCGCCGGCACGATGGGGCCGGTGTTCGACCCAGTCCAGACCATCCGCAACGAGATCAAGGGCGCGGTCGAGGGCGGCCACGCCCAGTCGAGCACGCAGCCGCTCGCCAATGTCGCGGCCCAGTTGGCGGCGGCCGAGAGCGAGACCCTCAGGGCCGGCCCCGAGGCCGCGCAGGCCCCGACGACGGCCTCCGAGGAATCCGACGCCCCGGCTCCGGCCTCCACCGACCCGGTCGCGCCGCGGCCGACGTCTCCGACCCCGGGCGCGTGACGATGAGCACCACCACCGACGAAGCCGACATCGAGGCTTCGCGCGCGCCCCTCATCGAGCATCTGATCGAGCTGCGTTCGCGGCTGATCAAATCGCTGGCCGCCTTCATCGTGATGTTCTTCGTGTGCTTCTTCTTCTCGAAGCACATCTACAACATCCTGGTCTATCCCTACGTCAGCATCGTGGGTGCGGCCAACGCCAAGCTGATCGCGACGCACTTCCTCGAGCAGGTCTTCACCAACATCAAGCTCAGCGTCTTCGGCGCGGGTTTCCTCGCTTTCCCGGTGATCGCGACGCAGATCTACGCCTTCGTGGCGCCGGGCCTCTACAAGAACGAGCGCAAGGCGTTCCTGCCCTATCTCGTGGCCACCCCGATCTTCTTCTTCCTCGGCGCGCTGGTGGTGTTCTTCCTCGCCATGCCGCTGCTCATCCAGTTCTCGGTGAGCCTGCAGCAGATCGGCGAGCCGGGCGAGGCGACGATCTCGCTCCTGCCCAAGGTCGACGAGTACCTCTCGCTGATCATGACGCTGATCTTCGCGTTCGGGCTGGCCTTCCAGTTGCCGGTGATCCTGACCCTGCTCGGCCAGATCGGCGTCATCGACACCGCCTTCCTGCGCGAGAAGCGCCGCTATGCCATCGTGCTGGTTTTCGTCGCCGCCGCGATCCTGACCCCTCCGGACGTGATCTCGCAGCTCTCGCTGGCCCTGCCGATGCTGCTCCTCTACGAGGCCTCGATCTTCTCGGTGGCCCACGTGGAGCGGCGCCGTGCGGCCCAGCGCAAGGCCGAGGGGCTGGATCCGTAAGGCGGTCCGGCGACGCCTCCCGATTGATCGGGCGGCGCCATGCGCTAGTGTCGCGGCCAAAGACCGCCCGGGAGGGGTCCATGCGCAGCGAGACGATCTACGACCGGGACCTCGACAAGGTCGCGGCGAACTACCAGCCGTTGACGCCCCTGACCTACCTCGAACGGGCGGCGCGGGTGTTTCCCGACCGGATCGCCGTGATCCACGGCCCCCTGCGGCGGACCTATGCCGACCTCTACGCCCGCTCGCGCCGGCTCGCCTCGGCCCTGGAGCGGCGCGGCATCGGCCGGGGGGACACGGTGGCGGTGCTGCTCGCCAACACGCCGGCCATGATCGAGGCGCACTACGGGGTGCCGATGACCGGCGCGGTGCTCAACACCCTCAACACCCGCCTCGACGCCGCCGCTTTGGCATTCTGCCTCGACCACGCCGAGGCCAGGGTCCTGGTCACCGACCGCGAGTTCGCCCACGTGGCCGGGCCGGCCCTGGAAAAGGCCGGCGTCACCCCTCTGGTGATCGACTACGACGATCCCGAATACGACGGCCCCGGGGACCGCCTCGGCACCCTCGACTACGAGGCTCTGCTGGCGGAGGGCGACCCCGACCACGCGTGGGCGATGCCCGCCGACGAGTGGGACGCGATCTCGCTCAACTACACCTCCGGCACCACCGGCGACCCCAAGGGCGTGGTCTACCACCACCGCGGCGCGGCCCTGCTGTCGCTCGGCAACGTCGTCACGGGGGACCTCGGGCAGCACCCGGTCTATCTCTGGACCCTGCCGATGTTCCACTGCAACGGCTGGTGCTTCACCTGGACCCTCTCCATCGTGGCCGGCACCCATGTCTGCCTGCGCCAGGTCAGGGCGGGGGCGATGTACCGGCTGATGGCCGAGCACGGGGTCACGCACCTGTGCGGCGCGCCCATCGTGATGTCGCTCCTCGTCAACGCCCCGGCGGAGGAGCGCCGGCCGCTGCCGCACCGGGTGGCCTTCTTCACGGCCGCCGCCCCGCCGCCGGAGGCGGTGCTGGCCGGGATGCGGGAGGCCGGCTTTGCCGTCACCCATCTCTATGGCCTCACCGAGAGCTACGGCCCGGCGGTGGTCAACGCCTGGCACGCCGAATGGGACGACCTGCCCCCCGACGAGCAGGCCGCCAAGAAGGCGCGCCAGGGGGTGCGCTACCCGGTGCTCGAAGGCCTCGACGTGCGCGACCCCGACACCCTCGAACCGGTGCCCGCCGACGGCACGACCCTGGGCGAGGTCATGATGCGCGGCAACGTGGTGATGCGCGGCTACCTCAAGAACCCGGCCTCGACGCGGGCGGCCTTCGCCGGCGGCTGGTTCCACACCGGCGACCTCGGGGTGAAGCACGCCGACGGCTACGTCCAGCTCAAGGACCGTTCCAAGGACATCATCATCTCGGGCGGCGAGAACATCTCCTCCATCGAGGTGGAGGACGTCCTGTTCAAGCATCCGGCCATCGCCGCGGCCGCGGTGGTGGCGCGGCCCGACGAGAAATGGGGTGAGACGCCCTGCGCCTTCGTCGAGCTCAAGGCCGGGAGCGAGGCCGGCGCCGACGAGATCATCGCCTGGTGCCGCGAGCGGCTCGCCCCCTACAAGCTGCCCCGCCACATCGTCTTCGGCGAATTGCCGAAGACCTCCACCGGCAAGGTGCAGAAATACCTGCTGCGCGGACGGGCGCAGGAGGGTTAGGCGCGGCGTCGTCACGGCCTCGGGACATCGAGAGGCTGGCGATGGTTGACGCCGCGATAGGCGCGCCAGGCCTCCACCGCTGCGATCCAGAGGGCCCGGCCAGGGCCGCCGCCAGCGCCATCGGGGGCTCGCCGAGCCGGCTGGTGCACCGGACCGGGGATAAGCCGTCGCCGCCACGGCGAGACCGCCCAGGACGATGGCACCCTCGCCGCCGATGATCACGAGCCCGACCCGGGCGGGCAGGGCCACGCACAGGGCCGCGAACAGGATCGGGGCCGCTTGCTGCAGGCTGTTCTGGAAGGCGAAGGGCGAGCCGAAGCCGCCGCGATAGACGAGGTCGAGGAAGATGGTCGGAGAGTGCCCGGGGCCCGGCAGGAACAGGCTGAACAGGGCGAGACCGGCGGCGGCCGCTCCGATCGGGATCGCGAAGGTCTCGGCGCGGCAGGCGCGCCTCGGCAACGATCCCGTGGCAAGGGGCGGCGTCGGCAGCCACGTGATCTTCTCTCCCCGCGAAGGCGGCGGGAGAGGCGTGAATTCCGTGCCAAGCCGGGGCGCAGGGCGCCCCGGGATCGGCTCGTTACGGCGTGGGGGTTAAGGCGTGGGGCGTTACGGCGTGGGCTTGGCGACGGCCGCCTGCTGGTTCACGTCCGGCACGCGGGTCCAGGTCTGCGAGCCGCACAGCACCTTGAGCAGGCAGCCGGAGACGCTGAGTTCGCTGCCGCTCTCGCGCTCGAGGCTGACCTGATAGGTCTTGCCTTCCTCGATGTTGTAGATGTCGCCCGAGAACTTGGCGTCGTCGGGCTTCAGGCCCTCCAGGAGCGGCAGGCCGAGCACCGGCCGGTTGCGCTTCTTGGGATCGGGATTCTTGAGATCGGTGCGCGGGCTGCCCGTCTCGGTGGTCGGCACCTTGAGCCAGACGACCTTGCCGCAGACCTGGGCGGCGCCGGGGCCGCAGCGGTCGATCCGGATCTTGGCGCGGCCGTCGCCGGTGAGCCAGGTGCCCGACGGGTCCTGGGCGGGTGCCGCGGCGGCGGCACCGAGGCCGGAGAGGAGGAGGGCGGCTGTCACGGCGACACGCATGGCTCGGATCTCCTTTGGATGAGGGGCTAGCGCCGGACCACGGGAGGGGCCGGCGCCGTCATCCGCCAGGAAGCCATCGCTTTCGGGCGATTTTCCGGCGGTGTTGCGTTCCTGCCATGGTGAGCGCGATTCGGGCCTCGGCGCGATTCAGGCCTCGGGTTGAGGCACCGGGGCGTGCCGGCTATAAGCCCGGCGCCGAAGCCGTTTTCGGCTCACCGACCAGAACCGGACCGACCATGGCCACCGAGCGCACCTTCTCCATCCTCAAGCCCGACGCGACCAAGCGGAACCTCACCGGCGCCGTCAACGCGCTGATCGAGAAGGCGGGCCTGCGCATCGTCGGCCAGCGCCGCATCCAGATGACCAAGGCCCAGGCCGAAACGTTCTACGAGATCCACAAGGAGCGCCCGTTCTTCGGCGAACTCGTGGACTTCATGACCTCCGGCCCCGTGGTGGTTCAGGTGCTCGAAGGCGACAACGCGGTCGCCAAGTACCGCGAGATCATGGGCGCCACCAACCCGGCCCAGGCCGCCGAGGGCACCATCCGCAAGACCTTCTCCGAGTCGGTGGGCGAGAACACCGTCCACGGCTCCGACAGCGCCGAGAACGCGGCCATGGAGATCGCGCAGTTCTTCAAGGACGGCGACATCGTCGGCTGATCGCGCCCCACGGAGCGATTGCCCGGGAGGTGTGGCGGCGTCGCCCTTGCGCCGCCACGGCTCTGCGCGTGAAAGCGGAATCGTTCGACGATCCCGCTCCACCGACCCGGATATCCTCCATGCGCTACGCCCATCCGCGCACCGGCCGCCTTCTCCTGGCGGCCGGCCTGCTCTCCCTCGTCGCCGCCTGCAACTCCGCCAAGCCCGGCCCCACGGCGAGCCTCGAAGGCTTCACGCCCGACCCGGCGCTCAAGACCGCCTCGACGCGCAACCTCACCGGCCGCGTCAGCCGCGCCTGCGTCGTGACGCAGGGCCGCCTCCAGAGCGTGCCCGAGACCGCGCTCGCCCGCCCGTGCGGCTGCTACGCGCAGAAGACCCTGGCCTCCCTCGACCGGGGCGAGCTCGAATCCTACCGCACCTCCGGCTACTTCAACGATTCCGCCAAGGCCAAGGCGCTCGCGGCCCTCGACGCCTGCCAGCTGCCGCGTCCGGTCTGAGGGCGCTTCGTTACGCGCGTCGATGACGGTTTCGTCCGTCTGTCGACGCGCGGCCTTCCTTTCCTGAGCGGAGAGGGCGCGCAGGCACGCCTCCCGCGATCGTTCGATCGACGGGATCGGAGCGATCGTCTCCGGTCCGGCCGGGGCCGGACACGCAAAGCTCCCCGTTCCGGCGCGAGCCGGGGAAGACCGTCACCGCACGGTCACGGGGATGACGTACCGGCGCTCGGATCAGGCAGTCGCCTCACCCCGTGACCGAAGACCGCTCCATGACGCGTGCAGCACGTGCCATCCGCCGCGAGACCAGCCTGGGGCTGACGAGCGCGGTGCATCGCAACGCCGCCCTGTCGCGCGCCGGGCTCTCGGAACGGCTGTTCACCCTCGCCTTCAGCGGACTGGTCTACCCGCAGATCTGGGAGGACCCGGTGGTGGACATGGAGGCCCTGGCCCTCGGGCCTCGGGACCATGTGGTCGCCATCGCATCGGGCGGCTGCAACGTCCTGTCCTACCTCACCGCCGATCCGGCCCGGGTCAGCGCGGTGGACCTCAACGGCGCCCATGTGGCGCTCGGGCGCCTCAAGCTCGCGGGCCTGCAGGCGCTGCCGGACCACGGGGCGTTCTTCCGGTTCTTCGGCCGGGCCGACGCCGCCGAGAACGTCGCCGCCTACGACGCCCTGATCCGGCCCCGGCTCGATCCGGTCTCGCGGGCCTATTGGGAGGCGAGGGGCCTCGACGGGCGCCGCCGCATCTCGGCCTTCGCCACCAACGTCTACCGCACCGGCCTGCTCGGGCGGTTCATCGGCGCGGGCCATCGCCTCGCCCGGCTCTACGGCCACGACCTCTCCGCGGTCCTGCGGGCCCGCACGCTTGCCGAGCAGCGCGCCGCCTTCGAGGCCGAGATCGCGCCGCTGTTCGAGAAGGCGTTCGTGCGCTGGCTGATCGGCAAGCCGGCCTCGCTCTACGGCCTCGGCATCCCGCCGGCGCAATACGGGGCGCTGGCGAACGACCTGCCCGGCGGCATGGTGGCGGTGCTGCGCCACCGGCTGGAACGGCTGGCCTGCGATGTCGCGGTCAAGGACAACTACTTCGCCTGGCAGGCCTTCGGGCGCGGCTACGACCCGGCCGCCGACGCCGCGCTGCCGCCCTACCTGCAGCCGGCCCGTTTCGCGGCGGTGCGCGCCCGCGCATCCCGGGTGCGCTACGAGCAGCAGTCGATGACCGCCTTCCTCGCCGCCAGCCCCGAAGGCAGCGCCGACGCCTACGTGCTGCTCGACGCCCAGGACTGGATGACCGACGCCGACCTCACCGCCCTGTGGACGCAGATCACCCGCACCGCGCGCGCCGGCGCCCGGGTGATCTTCCGCACGGCGGCCGACGAGCGCTGCCTGCCCGGCCGGGTGCCCGACGCGATCCTGGGCGCCTGGACCTACGAGGAGGCGACGAGCCGGGCGCTCTGCGCCCGCGACCGCTCCTCGATCTACGGCGGCTTCCACCTGTATCGGCTTCGCCCATGACGGCGGCCGCGGCGGCGATGGACCGGATGTACCGGCGCCAGCGCCACATCTACGACGCCAGCCGCAAGTTCTACCTCCTGGGCCGGGACGCCGCCATCGATGCCCTGAAGCCGCCGGCGGGGGGCAGCGTGCTGGAGATCGGCTGCGGCACCGGGCGCAACCTCGTGCGCATCGCGTCCACCTACCCGCAGGCCCGATGCTTCGGCCTCGACGTCTCGGCGGCGATGCTCGACACCGCCGCCCGGTCGGTGTCGCGGGCGGGATCCTCCGCGCGCATCCGGCTCGCCTGCGCCGACGCCACCGATTTCGATCCCCTGGCGCTGTTCGGCCGCCCCGCCTTCGACCGGATCGTCATCTCCTACGCCCTCTCGATGATCCCGCCCTGGGAGGCGGTGCTCGCCGAGAGCGCCGGATACCTCGCGCCGGGCGGCGAGCTCCACGTGGTCGACTTCGGCGGCCAGGAGGGTCTGCCGGGGCCGTTCCGGGCGGTGCTCAACCGCTGGCTGGCGGCTTTTTCGGTGACGCCGCGCATGACCTTGGCCGACGCGATGGCCGGGATCGCAGCGAGCCAGGGGTTCGTCTGCACGGTGCGCCAATGCTACCGCGGCTACTCGGTCCACGGGGTGCTGTCGCGGCGAGCCGGCCTCGACTGAACGCCTCGGTTCACCCCTCCTCGGCCCAGGGCGCCAGGGTGCCCGCCGCGATCTGATCGACCGCGTGGCGGTGGCCGATGGCGGCGGTGGTCGCGTGCGAGGACCACGCCCTGAGGTCGATGCCGGCGAGCGGCGGCCGCAGCACGGCGGCGGCGTGACGGGAGGTCAGCGCCGTCTGCGCGTCCGAGGAGACGGTGGCGGCCCGCAGCAGCAGTTGCGCGATGCCCGGCGTCTCCTGGGGCGCACGGAGCCATTGGCGCAGCATGCGTCCGCGCCAGGACCGCGCCGGGACGCTCTGGAAGGCGAGGTCGCTGGCGACGTCGACGCCGAGGACGGGGCCGCGCTGGCGGCTCGCCATCACGTCCACCGGCAGGTTGTTCATCATGCCCCCGTCCACCAGGATGCCCTCGGGCGTGCACACCGGCGGCAACAGGCCGGGGATGGCGATGCTGGCGCGCAGCGCCGTGACGAGGTCGCCCGCTTCGTGCACCATGGCGGTGCCGGTGGTGAGGTTGGAGGACAGGCAGAAGAACGGCAGCCACAGATCCTCGATCCGGGTGTCGGCGAAGGTGCGGGCGAGGCCCTCGTCGACCTTGGCGCCGCGGGTGAGGGCGAGGATCGGCAGGGTGTAGTCGTTCAGCGGGTTGCGCGACACGAAGGCGGCCACGGTCTGGTCGAGGATGCGCGCGCCGCTCCAGCCCATGGCGAGGCTCGCCGCCACGATGGCGCCCATGCTGGTGCCCCCCACCGCATCGATCGGCAGGCCCGCCTCCTCAAGGGCCCGGATGACGCCCAGATGCGCGAACCCACGCGCCCCGCCGCCACCGAACACCACCGCCCTGGCGCAGCCGCTGGCGAGCCGCGCGAGGCGGCCGAGATCGTCGGCCCGGCCCGGCCTGACGTGGATGCGCAGGGAGACCGGCACGCCCGAGAACACCCGGTGGGCCGGGCGCGGCAGCACCGCGTCCGGGGCCTGGACCACGACGAGGTCGTGGCGGACCCAGTCCGAGGGCGTGCGCGCGGCGAAATCGGCGCAGGCGGGCTTGGGCGGCTGCCCGGCCGCGGCCAGGAGCAGGACGTGGTCGGACCGGCGCAGGCACAGGCGGGTCCAGGCGCTGCCGGGCTCGTCGGCGCGGTAGACGACGCGGTCGTGCCCGCTCTCGAAGCGGTGGAACCAGGTCTCGTCCGCCTCCTCCGGCCAGGCGTCGAGATAGCCGACCTGGCCCGGCAGCGCCGCGGCGAAGCCGTGGGCGAGGGCGCCCGCGTCGATGCCGGCGGTCACCGGCAGCACCGTGAAGGTGCGGGGCGCATTGTCCAGGGCCGGGGCCTCGTCGGCCCGGCGCAGGCGGTCGGCGAGGAGGCGCGTGAAGTAGAGCATCGTCGAGGGATGGCGCTCGACCAGATCCTCGAACGCCCGGCGGCTGAGGCGGTAGAGGTGCGAATCGCGCAGCGCCGTGGCGGTGGCCGAGCGCGGCCCCTCCGAGAGCAGGGCCATCTCGCCGACGGTGATCGGCGGGCGCAGGCGCGCGACCCGGCGGATGGCGCCGGTCCGGGGATCGCGCCGCGAGATGCCGATGGCGCCCGAGGCCAGGGTGTAGAGGGCGTCGGCCTCGTCGCCCTCGTGGAACAGCACCTGCCCGCCGGCCACCGCCACGGAGGCGAGCCGGTCGCGGATCGCCTGGGCGGCGTCCTCGTCGAGGTACCTCAGGAACGGGATATCCGGTTCGTCCACCCGCGCGCCCTCCGTCCGCCGGGCGCTACTCGGGCCGAGGCCACGGCGCGCCCTTGCGAGCCAGGATGCGCCGCGAAGGTTGCGCGGGGATAGGGTGGAGTGAGGACACCCGCCTCAGACGAGGCCGTCGATCGCCACCCGCAGGGTCTTGGGGCCGCGCAGGGAAGCGCCGTCCCGGTAGGGCGGCGGATCGTCCAGGAGGCGAGGCGCTTTCAGGCGGCGGGCCAGGGTGACGAGGGCGATCTCGGCCTCGATCCGGGCGAGCGGCGCCCCGAGGCAGTAGTGCAGGCTGCCGCCGAAGCCGAAGTGCTGGTTGTCCGCGCGGTCGGGATCGAACCGGTCCGGATCGGTGAACCGGTCGGGATCGCGGTTGGCGGCGGCGAACAACAGCGTCACCGCGGCGCCCTCGGGGATGACCGTGCCGGCCACCGGGATGTCGCGGAGCGCCTTGCGGGTCCGGAAATGCACCGGCGGCTCGTAGCGCAGGCATTCCTCGATCAGCCGGGGCGCCCGCTCGGGGTCGCGGCGCAGGCGCTCCAACTCGTCGGGGTGGCGCAGCAGGGTGAGCATGCCGTTGGCGATCAGGTTCACGGTGGTCTCGTGCCCGGCCACCAGGAGCAGGATCGCCGTGGCGATGAGGTCGAAGTCGCCCATCCGGCCGGCGGGGGTCTCGGCGGCCAGCCCGCTGAGCATGTCGTCCACGGGCCTGGCGCGCTTCTCCTTGATCAGGTCCTTCATGTAGGCCGAGATGGCGTCGAAGGTCGTGCGCGTCTGCTTCTGCGTCTCCTCGTCGTGGCGGGCGTCGGGTTCGAGTGCCGTGGCGAGCTGCGTCGCCCAGCCCTGGAAGGTCGGCTCGTCCTCGGGCGGCACGCCCAGCATCTCGCAGATGACGGTGACGGGGAGGGGATAGGCGAGGTCCTCGACCACGCAGATCGCGTCCCCGCCGCGGCGGCGGTCGAGCAGTTCGTCCACCAGGCTCTGCGTGCGCGCCTTCATCCCGTGGACGCGCTCGGGCGTGAACTGGGTCATCACGATCCGCCGCAGGGCGTCGTGGTCGGGGGGATCGCGAAAAATCAGCGGCCGGTGGCGGGTGACGATCTCGTCCTTGATCGGCCGCAGGATCCAGTCCTTGAACGGGTTGCCGGTGGCCGGGCTGTGGGCCGGCGGCAGGTCGGCCGAACTGATGCGCGGGTCGAACAGCAGCGCCCGGATCGCCGCATGCGAACTCACGAGGTAGCTGTCGTCGTCCTGGCGCAGCACGGGGTGGCCGCGCAGGCGGGCGTAGAGCGGATAGGGGTCGGCCCGGTTGGCCGGGTCCTTGATCTGGGCGAACAGGGTCGGGTCAGCCACGGGCGGAAACCTCGGGAGGAGGGGTGGGCCAGGACGGGTCGAGCGTCCCGAGGCGCGAGGGCTGGTCGAGGGCGTTCGCGATCGGCGGGAACGGCGCCCGGGCGGCGATCGCCTCGGCATAGGCCGGCAGCCAGCGGGCGCAATCCACCGACAGGGCGGCGACGGTGCGCCCGGCCCGGCCGTAGACCGCCAGGAACCGCCTGTCCTTCAGCGAACCCTGCACGACGGCGAGGCTGTCGGCGCCCTCGGTCAGCCCGGCGAGCTTGATGGTGATCCCGAACTGGTTGGACCAGAACTCGGGCATCCCGGCGAAGGCCGGCCGGTCGCCGTCGCCGAGTGCCAGGGCCCGGCCGGCGTATTCGCCCTGCGCCACCGCGTTGCCCCAGTGTTCGAGGCGCACCATGCGGCCGTCGTAGAGGGGGTGCGGCCACAGGGCGACGTCGCCGGCCGCGCGGATCTCGGGGTGGAGGCCGCCATCCTGCGCCCGCACCCGGGCGTGCCCGTCGCAGACGAGGGCGCCGGATTCGAGCGCCAGGCCGGAGCCCTCGAGCCACCCGGTGTTGGGAACGGCCCCCAGCGCCACGACCACCACGTCGGCGGCGATGGTGCTGCCGTCGTCGAGGGTGGCGCCCACGACCCGGCCGTCGCGGCCGTCGAGGGAGCGCAGCCCCGTGTTCGAGCGGACCTCGACGCCCGCCGCAGCGATCCAGTCGCGCAGGAAGCCGGACACGGCCAGACCCAGCACCTTGGCCAGGGGCGCGGGCAGCGGATCGACCAGGGTGACGGGCAGGCCGAGGTCGCGGCAGACCGAGGCGACCTCGCAACCGATGAAGCCGCCGCCGACGATCAGCACGCGCTTGGGCGCAGCGGCCAGGGCGGCACGCAGGGCCGCCGCGTCGTCGCGCCCGCGCAGGGTGAACACCCCTTCGAGGGTGCCCTCTGCCTCATCGTGCCAGGGCCGAGCCCGGGCACCGGTGGCGATCAGGAGGCGGTCGTAGGGCAGGCGCTCGCCGTCCGAGAGCACGATCGTGCGGGCCTGGCGGTCGAGGCCGGCGGCACCGGCTCCGAGCCGCCAGGCGGCGTCGAGATCGAGGCGATGGGGCAGGGTGGTGGCATCGGGCGCCATCTCGCCGGCGATGACGTGCTTCGACAGGGGCGGCCGGTCGTAGGGGAGATGCGGCTCGTCGCCGACGATGGTCAGCGGGCCGCGATGGCCGGCGAGCCGCAGGCTCTCCGCCCCGCGCAGTCCCGCCAGCGAGGCGCCGACCACGACGACGCGGGCGTCCTCATCGGCACGGGGGATCCGGGCGGAGGTCATCGGCCGGCGCCGGCGGCGGGCTCGTCGGCCTGAACGGTGATGGCGCGCACCGGGCAGGACTGGGCCGCACGCTCGATCCGGCCGCGGTGTTCGGCGCTCGGGGCGGGATCGTAGACCAGGATCTCGGCGCCGCGCAGTTCGAAGCTCTCGGGGGCGGCATAGCAGCATTGGGCATAGCCCTGGCAGCGGTTCAGATCGACGACGACGCGCATCTCACTCGTTTTCCGGCTTGGGAACATCGGGCCGTCCGCGCATCCTCGCGAAACGAGGACCGGCGCCGGAGGTGGCCCGCGACCACGAGATGGGGCGGGGACGCCGGCGATCCAACCGCCTGTGCAATCATGCCGCCGCGAGATAGGCCCGCCACCCGCCGAACCGCGTGATCTCTTCCGCCCCCTCGACGGCATGGGCCTCGCACAGGAACCCGGACACGATGCGGCCGTCCGCCAGGACGACCTTGCCGATCCCGAGGGGGGCGGGGATCGCCGCCGTGAAGCGGCCGAAGGCGTCCGGCGACAGCCCCCAGACCTCGACCGCCAGCCCCGGCCCGGCAAAGCCGGGATCGCGCAGGAGCCCGGGCTTGGCGGGCCGGGTGCCGGGCAGGGCGTAGAGGCGGTAGTCGGGCGCGGTGCGTGCTTCGCCCATCAGCGTCGCCCCGAGGTCGACGAGCTGGTGGTTGAGGGCGAGCCCCGAGAGATGGGCGCCCACCACAACCAGGGGGATGGTGCCGGGCACGGGCGGAGCCACGCGGCTCGCCTCGGGCAGCGCCGCCGCGCGGTCGACGCCCATGCCAGGGGCGAGCGCCCGGTGCAGGGTGTCGGCGAGGTGCCCCAGGGCGTCGTCGCTGAAGCCCGGCCCCACCAGGGTGACGCCGCCGGGGATGCCGTCGGGCCGGAAGCCGGCGGGGATCGCGATGGCGGCGTAGCCCAGCAGGTTGGCGAAGTTGGTGTAATGCCCGAAACGGCCGTTGAGGCGGAGCGGGTCGGCCAGCATCGCCTCCACCGTGTAGGTGGTGGGCGCGGTGGGCAGGAGCAGGATGTCGACCTGCGCGAAGGCCGCCTCGGCGCGGCGGCGCAGGGCCTGCAGGGCATAGAGGCCCTCGAAGGCGTCGACGGCGCTGTAGGCCCGCGCCGATTCGACGATGGCCCGCACGCTCGGATCGAAGGCGTCGGGGTGATCGGCGTGGAAGGCGGCCACCGCCGCCATCCGCTCGGCGACCCAAGGGCCCTGGTAGAGCAGTTCGGCGGTCTCGCGGAAGGGGGCGTAATCGAACGGCACCGCCACGGCGCCGGCCGCCTCCAGCCGGGCGACCATGCCGTCGTAGAGCGCCTCGGTGCCGCGATCGCCGTGGAACTCGCGCTCGGCCGGCGTCAGCACGCCGACGCGCAGGCCGGCGGCGGGGAGGGCATGGGGCGCGGCGGGCCGCGAATAGGCGTCGGCCGGGTCGAACCCTTCCGCGATCCGGCGCACGGCCAGGCCGTCGCCGACGGTGGCGGCGAAAAGACTGATGCAATCGAGGCTGCGGCAGGCGGGCACGAGGCCGGTGGTGCTGAGGAGGCCCGGCGTCGGCTTGATGCCAACGAGGTTGTTGAAGGCCGCCGGCACCCGGCCGGAGCCGGCGGTGTCGGTGCCGAGGGAGAAGCTCGCCAGCCCGGAGGCGACCGCCACCGCCGAGCCGGAGCTCGATCCCCCCGAGACGTAGGCCGCGTCGAACACGCTGCGCGGGGCACCGTAGGGGGAGCGGGTACCGTTCAGCCCGGTGGCGAACTGGTCGAGGTTGGTCTTGCCCGTCACGAGCGCACCGGCCGCCTTGAGCCGGGCCACCACCGTCGCGTCGGTCGTCGGCCTGTAGGCGAAGGCCGGGCAGGCGGCGGTGGTGGGCAGGCCGGCGACGTCGATGTTGTCCTTGACCGCGAAGGGCACGCCCCACAGCGGCAGGGAGTTCGGCTCGGGGTGGCGTGCGACGAGGTCGCCCGCGGCGGCCACGAGGTCGGCCCGGCTCACGGGCGTGATGAACACCGCCGGGTCGGCGAAGGCCTCCATGCGGTCGGCGACCGCCTTTGCGAGATCCACCGGCGTGAGCCGGCCCGAGGCGTAGAGGTCGCGCAGGGTCGAGAGGTCGAGGATGGTCGGCAGCATGGGGGTCACACCTCTTCGATCACCGCCACGAGGTCGCCGCCCCGCAGCGTCTGTCCCGGGCGCACCCGGATCTCACGCACGATCCCTGCCGCGGGGGCCGCCACGGGGACTTCCATCTTCATCGATTCGAGGATCGCCACCGTCTCGCCGGCCGCGATCGTGTCGCCCACCGCCTTTTCCACCCGCCAGACGTTGCCCGGCACGGTGGTCGCCACCCCGAGGCAACCGGCGGGGACGGCGTCGGCCCCCGCCTCCGGCGCCGCCTCGTCGGGCACGAAGCTGTCGAGCCCCTGCTCCTTCCAGCGCCGGCGCTCGGCCTCGAAGGCGGTCTGCTGGCGCAGCTTGGCCGCGGCGATCTCGCCCGCGTTGGCGGCGAGTCCGGCCCGGTGGTCGGCATGGGAGAAGGTCCCGTCCTCGATCCGGATCGGGTAGGCGCCGTGCGGGAAGGCGGCGCGGGCCTCGGTGAGCTCGGCGTGGTCGACGGGGAAGAAGCGGATGCGGTCGAACGGCCGCAGCAGCCAGGGGTGGCCCGGCACGAAGTCGCGGGTCGTCCGCCAGGTGTTCCAGATCTGGATGGTGCGGCCGACGAGCTGGTACCCGCCCGGCCCCTCCATGCCGTAGATGCACATGTAGGCGCCGCCGATGCCGACTGCGTTCTCGGGCGTCCAGGTCCGGGCCGGGTTGTACTTGGTGGTGACGAGGCGGTGGCGCGGATCGACCGGCGTCGCCACCGGGGCGCCGAGGTAGACGTCGCCGAGCCCCATGACGAGGTAGCTGGCCTCGAAGACGATGCGCTTCACCTCCGCCTCCGAGTCGAGACCGTTGATGCGGCGGATGAAATCGATGTTGGAGGGGCACCAGGGCGCGTTGGGGCGTACCAGGTCCTGGTACTGGCGCATGGCGCGCTCGGCTTGCGGGTCGTTCCAGGACAGCGGCAGGTGGACGATGCGGCTGGGCACCGTGACGTCGTCGACGCAGCCCAGCCCGGCCTCGATCTCGCGCAGCAGGCCGAGGAGGCGGGAGCGCGCCAGGACCGTGCCGTCGTAGTGGATCTGGAGCGAGCGGATGCCGGGCGTCAGGTCGAGGAGGCCGGGAAGCTTCGCTTCCGCCACCGCCTGCGCCAGGAGGTGGACGCGCAGGCGGATGCCGATGTCCAGCGCCATCGGGCCGTATTCGACGAGGAGGTTGTCGTCGCCCTGGCGGCGGTAGACCACCTCGACCGGGCCTGAGACGTCGCGGGCGAGGATGGGGGAGCCTCGGACGGCAACCCCTGCCCCCAGCAGATCTCGGGCCTGCCCGAGATCTGCACTCCCCTGCGGAGGGGGGAGGAAACCCGCGCTCTCGCCGTCGACGTCACCGGGCTGCTCCACCGCCACGAACCGCACCCGGTCCCCCGGCCGCAGCTGGCCCATCTTCCACAATTCGTCGCGGGCGATGACGCCGGGGCAGACGAAGCCGCCGAGACTCGGCCCGTCCGGCCCGAGCAGGATCGGCATGTCGCCGGTGAAGTCGAGGGCGCCGACCGCGTAGGCGTTGTCGTGGAGGTTCGAGGGGTGCAGCCCGGCCTCGCCGCCGTCCTCCCGCGCCCAGCGCGGGGTCGGGCCGATCAGGCGCACGCCGGTGCGGGCGGAGTTGAAATGCACCTCGTAAGCTGCCGAGAACAGGTCGGCGATGTCGGCGTCCCGGAAGAAGTCCGGCGCCCCGTGCGGGCCGTAGACGAGGCCGATCTCCCAGTCCGCGGTGAGCGGCACCGGCTCGGGCGAGGCCGGTTCCACCGCGGCGACGGCGCCGAGATGGAGGGTGTCGCCGGCCTTGAGCACGCCGGTGGCGTGCCCGCCGAAGGCCCCGAGCGCGAAGGTCGCCCGCGAGCCGAGCACCACCGGCGCATCGAAGCCGCCGCGCACGCCGAGGTAGCTGCGCATCCCCGGCCCCGCGATGGCACCGATGGCGAGCGTGCCGCCCGCCGGCACCGCGAAGGCCTGCCCGTGGGGCTGCACGACGCCGTCGAGCCGGGCGGTCATGGCCGCTCCCGACAGCGCCACCACGGTGTCGGCATGGAAGCGCAGGGTCGGGCCGGACACGGTGAGTTCGAGGGCGCAGGTGTCGGGCGGGTTTCCCACCAGCGCATTGGCCACCGCGAAGGAGCGCGCATCCATCGGCCCGCTCGGGGGCACGCCGACATGCCAGAGCCCGAGGCGGCCGGGCAGTTCCTGCAGGCTCGACTGGGGGCCGGGCGCCAGCACCGCGACGCTGCGGGGCGTATATGCGAAGTCGCGCAGGGCCGTGGTGGCGACACGCCCGCTCGCGAACAGCTCCGAGGCCGCGATGGCGCGCAGGTAGCCGAGATTGGTCTCGATGCCGGCGACCACCGTCTCGTCGAGCGCCGCGCGCAGGGCGGCGATGGCCGCCGGCCGGTCCGCTCCGGTGACGATGATCTTGGCGAGCATCGGATCGTAGAACGGCGTCACCTCGGTGCCGGTGACGATCCAGCCGTCGACGCGGACGCCGTCCGGAAAGCGCACCTGCGTCAGCAGGCCGGCGCTGGGCGCGAAATCGGCATACGGAATCTCGGCGTAGAGCCGCGCCTCGATGGCCGCTCCCTTCGGCACCAGCGGTCCGGCGGTGCCGATGGGGTCTTCGCCGGCGGCCTGGCGGATCATCCACTCCACGAGGTCGATGCCGAACACCGCCTCCGTCACCGGATGCTCGACCTGGAGCCGGGTGTTGACCTCGAGGAACGAGATATCCTGGCGGTCGGGATCGTAGATGAACTCGACCGTTCCGGCCGAGGCGTAGGACACGCTCGTCCCCAGGGCGACGGCCGCCGCGTGCAGCCGGGCGCGCACCGCGTCCGACAGGCCCGGCGCCGGCGTCTCCTCGACGACCTTCTGGTTGCGGCGCTGGAGCGAGCAGTCGCGCTCGCCGAGCGCCACGACGCGCCCCTGCCCGTCTCCGAAGATCTGCACCTCGACGTGGCGCGCCCGCGCCACGAAGCGTTCGAGGTAGACCCGCGCGTCGCCGAAGCTCGCCCGCGCGGTGCGCTCGACGCTGGCGTAATGCTCGGCGAGCTCGGCCGGCGAAGTGCACAGCCTCATGCCGATGCCGCCGCCGCCGGCGGTGCTCTTGAGCATCACCGGATAGCCGATCGCCTCGGCCGCACCGAGCGCCGTCGCGAGGTCGGGGAGGAGGTCGGTGCCCGGCAGGAGCGGGACGCCGCTGGCCTTCGCCAGTTCGCGCGCCGTGTGCTTGAGGCCGAAGGCGCGCAGGTGCTCGGGCCGCGGCCCGATGAAGACGATGCCCTCCGCCGCCAGGCGTTCGGCGAAGGCCACGTTCTCGGACAGGAAGCCGTAGCCGGGATGGACCGCCTGCGCCCCCGTCGCCTTGCAGGCGGCGATGACGGCGTCCACGTTCAGGTAGCTCTCGGAGGCGGGCGCCGGGCCGAGGCGAAAAACCTCGTCCGCCTCCAGCACGGCGGGGGTGAAGCGGTCGGCGTCGGAATGCACCGCCACCGAGGCGATCCCCATGCGCCTGCAGGTGCGCAGGATGCGCCGGGCGATCTCGCCGCGATTGGCGATCAGGATCTTTTGGAACATCACAGTCCATCCCGGATGGTCGCTCGGTCCCGGATGGTCACCTGGATCGGCGTCGGGTTGAAGCCGTTGCAGGGGTTGTTGATCTGCGGGCAGTTCGAGATCACGCAGATCACGTCCATCTCGGCGGTGACCTCGACGTAGTCGCCGGGCGAGGAGACGCCGTCGACGATGGCGAGCTGTCCGTCCTGTTCGATCGGCACGTTCATGAAGAAGTTGACGTTGGGCGGGATGTCGCGCTTGGACAGCCCGTATTTGGCGACCTCCAGGGCGAAGTTCTCGCGGCAGGCGTGGAGGTACTTGGTGGCGTGGCCGAAGCGGACGGTGTTGGCCTCGCAGGAGCAGGCGCCCGCCGAGGTGTCGTGCCGCCCGCAGGAATCGGCCGTGACGACGGCCATCACCCGCCCCTCGTTGGAGACAAGCCGGGTGCCGGTGGTGACGTAGGCCGCCCCCTGCACCCGCAGGGTGTCCTGCGAGGAGTAGCGCTCGCCCATGTCGTCGGCGCGGTAGAACAGGGTGTCGACCGCCTGGCAGCCGTCGAGGTCGGTGATGCGCAGAATCTGGCCCTTTCGGACGAGGCCGGACCATGGCGCTTGCGCCGGCACGGTCGTGTCGAGGAGAGGGGTCTCTTCGGTCATGACGTATCCTCCCCTCAAAAGCCGATGGCGGCGTTGTTGGAAAAGCCGCGCACGGCCTCGATGGTGGCGGTGCGGCAGAGGTCGTCCGGGCCTGGATGCGGTGCCCGGAAGCGCGTCGCCGTCACGGGGTTGGGGGCGTAGTCTGGGGCCGGATCGAGGGGGTGGGGGCAGTTGGAGAGGGTGACGACCAGGTCCATCTCGGCGCGCAGGTCGACGAAGTCGCCCGCCCGGCGCCCGGCCTCGTTCCAGGTGAAGCGCCCTTCGGCGCCGACGCTCACGGGGGCGAAGAAGGTGATCAGCGCGGGGATGTCGCGCCGGTCGAGCCCGGCCTTGAGGGCGGCGAGCACGAGGTTGTCGCGGGTGTTGCGGTGGGGGCCTTTCGCGTAGCGCGCGGCGTTGGAGGCGGCGTTGGAGCCGCCCGTCAGCGCGTCGTGGGCGCAGCAGGAATCCTCGATCAGCGAGAGCATCACCCGGCCCATGTCGGAGAACAGCACCCGGCCCTTCCGAAGGGCGGCGCTCCATTGCACCTTGACGGTGTCGGCGTAGTTCAGGCGCTCGGAGGTGTCGGCGGCGTTCCAGGCCACCAGGGCGACGCTCGACGGGCCGTGGTCGAGGGCGAGCCGCAGCGCGTCGCCGGCATGGAGTTCCGTGGTCCAGTACCAGCCGCCGGGGATGGTCTCGGTGTGCAGGATCTCCGCCTCGTCCAGCGGCAGGCCGCGCACCGAGGGCGGCGGCAGGGCGCGCGGCGCGTGCTCCTGCCCTTGCGCCTTCAGCGCCTCGTAGCGGCGCCGGTTCTCGGCGATGGTCTGTTGGATGGTTGTCGTCTCAGGTGTGGTCATGCCCGTTCCTCACGTTCTCCGACGGGTCGTCCCGGCCGATGTCGCGCCCTGATCGCGAGGCCGGGTCGTCCCGGCCTTTTTCCTCCCCCGCTCGAGGGGGAGGGTTGGGGCGTCGCGCTAGAACATGTGGCTGTAGCGCTCGGTCTCCCAGGCGCTCACGGTGAGGTGGTACTCCTGCCATTCGGCGCGCTTGTACCGGACGAACTCGTCGCGCAGCGCCGTGCCGAGGGTCCGCTCCACCAGCGGGTCGGCCGCGAAGGCGTCCACCGCCTCGGCCAGCGTCTGGGGCAGGAAGTCGATGCCGCGCTCGGCCCGCGCGGCGTCGGTGAGGTCGTAGAGATTGTCCTCGTTGGGCGCGCCGGGATCGATCCGCTCGCGGACGCCTTCGAGGCCCGCCGCCAGCACCAGGGCGGCGGCGAGGTAGGGGTTGACGGCGCCGTCCGCGTTGCGGCTCTCGCAGCGCCCGCCACCGGCCGGCACGCGCACCGAATTGGTGCGGTTGTTCGAGCCGTAGGAGTTGAACACCGGCGCCCAGGAGAAGCCCGCCATGGCGCCCTGGCGCACAAGGCGCTTGTAACTGTTGACCGTGGGGGCGAAGGCCGCGCACAGCGCCCGCCCGTGGCGCAGGACGCCGCCGATGAAATGGTAGCCGGTCTCGGTGAGCCCGAGGCCGCGCGGATCGGCCGACGGATCGCAGGCGAAGACGTTCCTGCCGGTCTCCTTGTCGGAGAGCGACATGTTGAAATGCGCGCCGTTGCCGGTGCGGTCGGCGAAGGGCTTGGGCATCATCGTGGCGAGGAGGCCTTCCTCCTTGGCGTAGTGCTTGGCCATCATCCGGAAGAAGGTCAGCCGGTCACACATGGTCAGCGCGTCGGCGTAGTTGAAATCGAACTCGAACTGGCCGCAGGCGTCCTCGTGGTCGAAGGAATAGAGGTCCCAGCCGAGGGCGTCGATCGTGGTGGCGACCTTGTCGAGCCAGGAGAAGTTGTCGACGAACCCGCGCACGTCGTAGCAGGGTTTTTGCAATTTATCGTCGGCGACCGGCGTGTGCAGGGACCCATCGGCGGCCTGTCTCAGGAGAAAAATCTCGCACTCGATGCCGAGGTTGAAGCCGAAGCCCATGTCCTCCGCCTCGCCGATGACGGTCTTCAGGGCGACCCGGGTGGAGAGCGGATAGGGCTGGCCCTGGAAGGTGAGGTCGGCCGGGCACCAGGCGAGTTTGGGCTCCCACGGCAGCTGGACGACCCGGGAGAGGTCGGGGACCGAGGCGAGTTCGTCCTCGTTGGGGGCCTGGCCGAGGCCGTCGAGCGCGTAGCCGGTATAGCGTTCGGAGCCGGCCGCCATCTGCGGCAGGTGGCCGATGGGCACCACCTTGGCCTTCTGGACGCCGTGGATGTCGACATAGGCGCCGATGACGTATTTCACGCCCTTGGCGCGCAGGTCGTCCTGCACGGCCTTGACGGCGGGGTCGATCTCGCTCGCATGAGCCATCGGCTCGCTCCTTTTCGTTACACGGACACGTCGTAGGGGTGGGGGAGGGGCGGGGTCTCGGTCAGCCCCCGCATCACGAGGGCGGTGAGGTCCTCGACCATCCAGGCGAACAGGCGCCCGCCCTCGGTCGCGGTCGCCTGCGAAGGGCGTCCGGTGACGCCGTTGCGGCTGGTGCGGTTGACCGGGTGGGCGAAGACGAGCCCCTGCGTCCGGTCGGGATCGTCGGCATCGGCGACCCGGTCGGGCCGCACGAGGCGCGGGGCCAGCGCCATCATCAGGGCGGTCTCGGCGGCGTTGGCGTGCCAATCGTCGGCATCGGCGACATGGGCGGCGCGGACCCGCTCGCTCACCGTGGCCGAATTGACCAGCGCCACCATGAGGTCGTCGTGGGCGGCGCGCAGCATCTCCAGCGCGCAGCGCAGGGGCGCGGCGTTGGTGACGTGCGCGTTGACGAGGAACAGCCGGCGCACGCCGGACCGGTGGGCGCCGGTCCCCACCTGCACGACGAGCTGCGTCATCACGAGCGGATCGAGGGTGATCGTGCCCGGCCAGCGCCGGCTGTGGCCGAGCGAGCAGCCGTAGGGAAGGGTCGGCAGCACCGGCACGCGGGTGGCCGCCGAGACCGCATGCGCCAGCATCTCGGCCAGCACGAAATCCATGCCGGTGCCCAGATGCGGCCCGTGCTGCTCGGTGGCGCCGACGGGCAGGATCGCGGCCCCGCCCACCGCGGCGAGGTCGCCGGGGAGCTCGTCCCAGGTGCGCTCTGCCCAGAGGAGGGGGGCGGTCATGCGGGTTCGCTCCGCTTGGCGAGACGGGCGCCATCCCCTCTCCCCGCAAGCTGGGAAAGGCGAGGGCGCGCGGGCGCGATCGGTGCTGGACGCGCCATCATTCCACCTCGTCCCCGGCGGACGTCATCCGCGTCACCACGTCGGGGGCCACCGCCTCCTCGGCCTCGTCCTTGGGCGGGTGGATCAGCGCGTCGAGGCGCGCGCGGGTGGCACGGAACTCGGGCCCGAGGGCCTGGTCGTGGCTGCGGGGGCGGGGCACCGGCACCTCGATGAGTTCGGCGACCTCGCCCGGATGGGCGCTGAGCACCAGGATGCGGTCGGCCAGATGCACGGCCTCGTCGAGATCGTGGGTGATGAAGACGATGGTGATGTCGATCTTCTTCCAGATCTCGATGAGGTAGGCCTGCATCCGGGCGCGCGACTGGGTGTCGAGGGCCGAGAACGGCTCGTCCATGAGCAGGATGCGCGGCCGGGTGGCGAGCGCCCGTGCGATCGCGACCCGTTGCTTCATGCCGCCCGAAAGCTGGTGCGGGTAGGAGCCCGCGAAGGCCTCGAGCCCGATCAGCGCCAGCCATTGCCGCGCCTCGCGCTCGGCCTCGCGCCGGGGCGTGCCGTTCTCCTCGAGCCCGAAGGCGACGTTGCGCAGCACGCTGAGCCAGGGAAACAGGGTGTAGCCCTGGAACACCATGCCCCGGTCGGCGCCGGGCCCAGAGACCGGCACGCCCTCGACGCTGACCACGCCGGAAGTCGCGGTCTCGAGGCCGGCGAGGATACGCACGAAGGTGGACTTGCCGCAGCCCGACGGGCCGACGACGCACAGGAACTCGCGCCGGTGGGTGACGAGGTCGATGTCCTTGAGGGCCACGGTCACGCCGCCGTCGGCGGTGCGGAAGGTCTTCGTTAGCTTCTCGACCCTGAGCGCGACCTCGCGGCCCTTGAGCTTGGAAAAGCGCGCGCGGACCGGCTCGCCTTGCGTGCGGTAGTCGCAGGCGGCGGTCGGCGGGACGACGGGCCCGGCGCTCACGCTTCGCTCCTGTCGTAGGGAAAGAGCCGACGGCCGATGACGGCGAGCACGATGTCGGTGATCGAGCCGACGAGGCCGATGATCAGGATCGCGGCGTAGACGTTCTCGAAGTGCTGGTAGCGGGCCTGCTGGGTGATGAAGAAGGTGATGCCCGAGGAGGTGCCGATGAGCTCGGCCACGATCAGGTAGGTCCAGGCCCAGCCGAGCAGGATGCGCTGGTCGCGGTAGAGCTGCGGCAGCATCGCCGGCACGATCACCCGGCGGATCAGGCGCAGGTTGCGTGCGCCCAGCGTCAGGGCCGCCTCGATCAGCAGCGGGTCGATGCGCCGCGTGGTGTTGGCGATCACCAGCACCTGCTGGAAGAAGGTGCCGATGACGATGATCGCGATCTTCGGGCCATCGTAGATGCCGAGGATCGCCACCATCAGCGCCCCGAAGGCGGGGGCGGGCATGTAGCGCACGAACTCGATGACCGGCTCGGTGATGCGCGCCAGCGTCGCTTGCGCCCCGCACAGGATGCCGAGCGGCACGCCGACGATCGACGACAGCAGGACCCCCCAAAAGATGATCTGGATCGAATGCCACAGGCTCCAGGGGAGCCGGATGGCGTCGCGCTGGGTCGGCGCCGCGGTGAGCGAGGTCCAGAGCGCGATGGCGACCTCGTGCGGGGCCGGCAGGTAGACCGGGTTGGCGGGCGTGCCCACCGGGGGCGCGGTGTTGGCGGCGCGGGCCGATTCCACCTCCTCGGCGAAGGCCGCCGCGGGCAGGCGCATGCCGGGCTGGATCCAGGCGACGTCGCCCGGATCGGAGACCTCCACCAGGGGATGCCACAGGAACGGCAGGTAGGAGACCGCCGACCAGGCGAGGATCGGCAGCAGGAACGACAGGATCGTCAGGACGATGCGCCGGCGCGGCGCCAGGGGGCGGACGACGCCGACCCAGGAGCGGCGGCGGGGCGGCGGCGGACCTTTCCCTTCCCCCTCGACGGGGGAGGGTGGCCCACCCGCCAGGCCCTGGCGCATCTCCGCGCTCATTTGCCGTCGGTGAGCGCGGGGTCGATGGCGGCCTTCACGTCCTGGGCGGTCTTGTAGACATCGACCTTCACGTTGAAGGCGTCGGCGAAGCGGGTCGAGCCGTAGAGGGAGCCGAAGCCGTCGGCGTCCTTCATGACCTTGCGGCCCTCGGCCAGGGTCATGAGCTTGGTGCCCTTGAGGAAGCGGGTGAAGGTGGGCACGTCGATGCCGACCTTGGCCGCCATGATCGCCACCGCGTCGGGTTGGGTCTTGGGATCCTCGATGTAGGCGACGACCTTGTCCCAGACGCCGACGAACTTGATCCACTCGGCCCGGCGCGAGGCGAGGCTGGCGGGCGAGACCGTGACCACGTCGTAGATCAGCCCTGGCACGTCGGCGGAGGTGTAGAGGGGCTTGGCACCGGCCGCCGCCTTCATCGCCTGGCCGGCGATGGGCTGCCAGGCGCCGACGGCCGCCACGTCGCCGGAGGCCAGCACCTGCGGCGTCTCGTTGGTCTTGGCGTTGACCAGCGTCACGTCGGTCTCCTTGAGGCCGATCTTTGTGAGCCCGTGGATGAGCAGAAGGTGCTCCACGAGGCCGACCTCGAGGCCGACCTTCTTGCCCTTGAGGTCGGCCAGCGTCTTCACCCCCGGCTTGCCGACGATCATGTCGTTGCCGTTCGAATAGTCGGTGAGCATGATCATGACGTTCTTGGCGCCGTTGCCGGCCATGACCAGGGCGTCGCCGTTGGTGCAGGTGACGGCGTCGAGCTTGCCCGCCGAGAACGCGTCCATCGAGGCCGAGTAGTCGAACCACTCGAACTTGGCGTCGACGCCGGCCTCCTTCAGCCAGCCCTTCTCGATGGCGACCTGCCAGGCGACCCAGCCCGGCCAGTCGCTGTAGCCGATGCGCAGGGGCTCGGCCGCGTGAGCGACCGGGGCGGCGACGAGGCCCAGGGCCAACAGGCCGGCGGCGACCCCCTTGCGGGCGGCGGAAGCGATCGTGGACAGGCGCATCTGATATCTCCGAGGCGCGTAGTACGATTCGATGAAATCGTAATACCGACGGCTTTTCAGGCATACAAGAGGCGTGCCAGATTCACATCGCAGCGAGGGAGCGGACGACCATGGCGGATGCGAACACGGACGAGGGCGGCGCGGGGCGGCGCCGGCCGGTGAGCCGGATCAGCCTGTCCTTGTCCGAGGACCTGCTCGGCGAGCTCGACGCCATGGTGAGCGAGCGCGGGTTCGCCAGCCGCTCGCAGGCGGTGGCCACCGTCCTGCACCGGTCGCTGGTGGAGCACCGCCACGAGGTCGGCGACCGGGTGATGGTGGGCACGATCACCCTGTTCTACGACCACCTCGCCCACGGCCTGCAGCAGCGGCTGGCGGACCTGCAGCGGCGTCACATCGCCGAGGTGATCGCGTCGCTCCACGTCCACCTGATGCACAACCAGACGCTGGAGGTGGTGCTGGTGCAGGGCCCGGCCACCACCTTGCAGACCATCGCCGACGCGATGATCACCGAGCGCGGCGTGATCTCGGGGCGCCTCGAGCTGGTGGCGGCGCTGATCCCGCAGTTGCACCCGTTCCAGGGGGAGGGGTGATACGGGGTTCGCTCGGATCAAGCGGGACCCGTATCACGAAGCCCGCGCGGCGCCTGAGCGACGCCGACATCCGCATGACGAAGCCATCGAACGGATGTCGTATGATCACCCCAATCCCCCAGCCCGCTCCACGAAACGGGCGACCGCGTCGGCCCCGTCACCCTTGCGCAGCGAGGTGAAGACGTAGGGGCGGGTGCCGCGCATCCGCCTCGTGTCGGCCTCCATCACGGCGAGGTCCGCGCCGACGAAGGGCGCCAGATCGGTCTTGTTGACGATGAGCAGGTCCGAGCGGGTGATGCCCGGCCCCCCTTTGCGCGGGATCTTCTCGCCGCCGGCGACGTCGATCACGTAGAGGGTGATGTCGGCCAGTTCCGGCGAGAAGGTCGCGGCGAGGTTGTCGCCGCCCGATTCGATCAGGATTAGGTCGAGCCTGGGGAAGCGCCGGCGCATCTCGGCCACCGCCGCGAGGTTGATCGAAGCGTCCTCGCGGATGGCGGTGTGCGGGCAGCCGCCTGTCTCGACGCCCATGATCCGCTCCTCGGGCAGGGCGCCGGCCACGGTGAGGATGCGCGCATCCTCCTTGGTGTAGATGTCGTTGGTGATCGCGCAGATCTCGAAGCGATCGCGGAACCGCTTGCAGAGCTGTTCCATCAGCGCGGTCTTGCCAGAGCCGACCGGGCCGCCGATGCCGACGCGCAGGGGGCCATTGAGGGATGTCATCGCAAAGGTCCTCACGAGCGGAAGATGCGGGAATACTGGGTCTCGTGCCGGAGGGACCCCAGATCGAGCCGAAGGGTGGCGCCCCCGACGTCGTCGAGGGTGAGCCCGGGGATCGTCTCCGCCAGCGCCGCCACGCAGGGCGCCAGACCGGCGATCACCCGCGTGCCGGCGGTCTGGCCGACCGGGGCGAGGCGCAGGGCCGCCGAGACGAGGTTCTGCACGAAGGCGAGGCCGAAGGCGGCGAGCGTGGGCACCGGCGCGAGGCCATGCGCCCCCGCCGCCAGGCCCACCGCCACGGGGTAGGCCACGGGGCCGGGCAGGGTTTCGGCGAGGCGCACGAGGGCTGGCGTGGCCCAGGCCGCCAGGGTCGCGTCGAGGAAGCTGCGGCCCTGCTGGGCGGTCTCCAGGTGGAGTTCGCGGGAGGGGGCCAGGGCGAGGGCGAGGGCGTTGACGGGCTCCAGGGCAGCGGCATCGGCGCCCGAGGCGGCGCGGTGGGCGTGGGCGGCCAGGATCATGTCGCTGCGCCCGGCGCCGCGCGCCACGACGTCGTGGAGCCATGCCGCGAGGGAGGCCTCGTCGGACACCTCGCCGGCCTCCACCGCCCATTCGAGCCCGTGCGAATAGGCATAGCTCCCCACCGGATAGGTCGGCGACAGCCACACCATCAGCCGCAGGGCGTCGGTCATCGGGGGGCGATTCCGCTTCGCCGCCCCCCTCTGGGGAAGGGCGCGGGCACCGGGACCGCAGCGGTCATCGGGACGCCGCCCCGTGCGGATGCGGGTGGTCGTGGTCGTGGTCGTGGTCGTGGTCGTGGGGCCCGTGATCGTGCCCGTGATCGTGCCCGTGGTGATGATGCCCCGCGGCCTCGCCGGCATAGGCGCCGCCCTCCGGCCGGAACGGGCGATCCACCGGCTCGGCCGAGCCGCCCAGCCCCCGCACCATCTCGGCGAGCACGTGGTCGAACCCGATGTAGACGGCGTCCTCGGCGATCTCGGCCGGGATGTGGCGGTTGCCGATGTGCCAGATCAGGCGCTTGAGGGCGTGGTCGTCGGGCGCGCGGATCGCGAGCAGGCGCTCGGGCGCCGCCTCGACCCAGACGAGGCGGCCGTCCTGCAGCACCAGGGCATCGCCGTCGTCGAGCACCGTCGGCTCGGGCAGGTCGAGCAGGAAGTCGAGCCCGCCGACCCCGCGCATCGCCATGCGCCGACGATGCCGGTCGCCGTGGTCGAGCACGACGCGGTCGACGATCTCGCCGGTCCGGAGCGCATCGCGGCGGATGAGGTGTGTGGCGCGGATCATGACCATGCCACCCGGACCCGACCCGACGACACGCGAGGGAACGCCCTCATTAGGCGACGTCCGGTTCGGCGGGACCGGGATAGAAGTCCTCGTCGAGAACCTGTGCCAGCGTGTACGGGCAGGTAGCCGGAAACAGGCGTTCCGCCATTCCGGTCTCGCCCGCCGCGCGGACATGACCCAGACGATAGGCTTTGTCCAGGACGGCTTCGGGCCACGATCCCAGGCTCGGACTGACGTCGATCAGTCCTTCGATCTGAAGGCGCTGTTCGACGATCGAGACGCGCCAGCCGTACTTCCGCTTCTGCGGCTGGAACTCCCATTTCAACAGGTGCTGCAACAATACGGCGAGACGGTTCCGAATCTCGGATTTCTGCGATCCGCCCAAGCTCTCGATTTCCTCGGCCAGATGATGCCAGTCGATGGCCTGCCGCTGTCCCGCGCGCAGCAAGGCGGCCTGCGCTTGCGTCCACAGGTACAGGTCGGCCTCGTAGAGGGCTTGCTCAGGAGGAGTCCGGCCCGGAGGCGGACTCAAGGCGGCCTTGGACATGGGAAGCTCCACGCGCGACGCTCCCATCCTACCTCAGAACAGAAAATACCGCTGCGCCATCGGCAGCACCTCGGCGGGCTCGCAGACCAGCAGTTCGCCGTCGGCGCGGACGTCGTAGGTCTCCGCGTCGATCTCGATGGTCGGGGTGGCGTCGTTGAGGATCATGCTCTTCTTCGATATGCCGCCGCGCACGTTCTCCACGGCGACGAACCGCTTCTGGCATCCGAGCCGGTCGCGCAGCCCGTCGTCCATCGCCGCCTTCGAGACGAAGGTGAGGGCGGTGGACCACGGCGAGCGGCCGATGGCCCCGAACATCGGGCGGTAGTGCACGGGCTGGGGCGTGGGGATCGAGGCGTTGGGGTCGCCCATCGGCGCGGTGGCGATCATGCCGCCCTTGATCACGAGGTCGGGCTTCACGCCGAAGAAGGCGGGCGTCCACAGCACGAGGTCGGCGAGCTTGCCCGCCTCCACCGAGCCGACATGGGCCGAGACGCCGTGCGCGATGGCCGGGTTGATCGTGTATTTGGCGATGTAGCGGCGTGCCCGCAGGTTGTCGTTGCCGCTCGTGTCGCCGGGCAGGGCGCCGCGCTGGCGCTTCATCTTGTCGGCCGTCTGCCAGGTGCGGATGACCACCTCGCCGACCCGGCCCATGGCCTGGCTGTCCGACGACATCATCGAGAGCGCGCCGATGTCGTGCAGGATGTCCTCGGCCGCGATGGTCTCCTTGCGGATGCGGCTCTCGGCGAAGGCGAGATCCTCGGGGATCGACGGGTCGAGGTGGTGGCAGACCATGAGCATGTCGAGATGCTCGTCGATGGTGTTCTTCGTATAGGGCCGCGTCGGATTGGTGGACGAGGGCAGCACGTTGGCGAGCCCGGCCACCTTCATGATGTCGGGGGCATGCCCGCCGCCCGCACCCTCGGTGTGGAAGGCATGGATGGTGCGCCCGGCGAACGCCCGGATCGTGTCCTCGACGAACCCCGATTCGTTGAGCGTGTCGGAGTGGATCATCACCTGCACGTCGTGCAGGTCGGCCACCGTGAGGCAGGTGTCGATCGCCTGGGGCGTGGTGCCCCAATCCTCGTGGAGCTTGAGGGCGCAGGCGCCCGCGCGCACCATCTCGACGAGGCTCTCCGGGCGCGAGGCGTTGCCCTTGCCGGCGAACGCCAGGTTCATCGGAAACGAATCCGCCGCCTCGATCATCCGGGCGAGGTGCCACGGGCCCGGCGTGCAGGTGGTGGCGAAGGTGCCGTGCGCCGGGCCGGTGCCGCCGCCGAGCATCGTGGTGACGCCCGAGCACAACGCCTCCTCGATCTGCTGCGGGCAGATGTAGTGGATGTGGCTGTCGAACCCGCCCGCCGTGAGGATTTTTCCTTCCCCCGCGATGACTTCCGTCCCCGGTCCGACGACGATGTCGACGCCGGGCTGGATGTCCGGGTTGCCGGCCTTGCCGAGCCTGACGATGCGGCCCTTCACGATGCCGACGTCGCATTTCACCACGCCCCAATGGTCCAGCACCACCGCGTTGGTGATGACGGTGTCGACAGCCCCGTCGGCGTTCGTCACCTGGGACTGCCCCATGCCATCGCGAATCACCTTGCCGCCGCCGAACTTCACCTCCTCGCCGTAGGTGGTGTGGTCGCGCTCCACCTCGATGACGAGGCAGGTGTCGGCGAGCCGGATGCGGTCGCCGGTGGTGGGCCCGAACATGTCGGCATAGGCGGCGCGGGGGAGGGAGGCGGGGCGGGGGGTGTTCGACATAGGGGCTTCCAGCGGATCAGGATGTCGGACCGAGCCGCGTGAAATCCGCGGCCTGGACGGCTTTCCGGTCGAACGTCAGCGTCGTGTCGCATCCTCCGTGCCGGTTGATCGCACCGATCAGGTGATCGCTGAAGCCACCACCGCCCGCCGCGAAGCGCGCGATGGCGTCGGCCGCCGCGTCGCGCCGTTCGATCTCGACATTCGAAGCCTCGATCAACCGCCGCAACAGATCGACGAGCACGGATTTGCGCTGCTGCAACGGCTTGTTCAGGACCCAGACCACCTCGGCCAGTACCACCGTGTTGACGAAGAAGCGCTCATTCGGATCCGACAGGATGCGCGTGGCGTCGGCGACCTGCTCGGGATTGTCCACGGGCCAGACGGTCTCATCGACCAGCCAGCGCAGCAGCACGTTGGTATCGAGGCCGATCATCGGTCCTTGGCGCTTTCGTCCTCGCCGGAGGAATCGCCGCCACCCCAACGGGCTGCACGGCTCTCCTCGATCCAACGCGTGATCTGGTCGGTCGTAACCGCCCCGGAGCCGCCGCGGACGATGCCACGCAGGTCCGCGAACGTGGCGACCTGGGCTTCGAGCCGATATCCGCCGGCATCCTCCACGAAGACGAGCGTATCGCCCGGCTTGAGATGCATGGCAGTGCGCAGGCGTGCAGGAACGGTAATCTGCCCCTTCGACGTCACCTTGGCCTCGAACCGTCCCATCGCAGCGACTCCTTACCGTTGCAGCAAAATGTAAGGACCACCGCCCGGAGTCAAAGCTTCCCCATCACATCCCCCCGGAACCCGTACACCTCCCGCGCGCCGAGCAGCGGCACCAGCGACACCTCCCGCGTGGCGCCGGGCTCGAACCGCACGGCGGTGCCCGGCGCGATGTCGAGGCGCTGGCCACGGGCCTTGTCGCGGTCGAAGGTCAGGCCGGCGTTGACCTCGTAGAAATGGTAGTGCGAGCCGACCTGGATCGGCCGGTCGCCGACGTTGGCCACCGCGATCACGGTGCGCGGAGCGCCGTCGTTGAAGACGATGTCGCCCGGCTGCGTCGTCACCGTGCCCGGCACGTCGGCCGAGGCCGCCCCGCGGATCGGGTGGTGGACGGTCACGAGCTTGGTGCCGTCGGGGAACGTCGCCTCCACCTGGATGTCGTGGATCATCTCGGCGATCCCCTCCATCACCTGGTCGGCGGTGAGCACATGGGCGCCGGCCTGCATCAGGTCGGCGACCGAGCGGCCGTCGCGGGCGCCCTCGACCACGGCGTCGGTGATGAGCGCGATCGCCTCCGGGTAGTTGAGCTTGACGCCCCGGGCGAGCCGGTTGCGGGCGACCTGGGCGGCCATGGCGACGAGGAGCTTGTCTTTTTCACGCGGGGTCAGGAGCACGGAGCGAACCTCGGGTGCTGGGCACGATGGGCGGGCGATGCAGGCAAGGACCGTGCACGGGTCCGGTCACTTCATGGAACCAGTCGCGCGGCCGCTGCGCAAGGCCGGTCCGGACCTTGCGCAGCCCGGCCGCGATTTGCCAGAAGTCCGACGGATCGGGCACGGATCGGGCATGGCACGGACGGCGCTCGCCCATTCCCCACACCCCCTACGGCAGGCCCCGTGACCTATCCCCGCGACCTCGTCGGCTACGGCCGCAATCCGCCCCATCCGCGCTGGCCGAACGGCGCCCGGATCGCGGTGCAGTTCGTCCTCAACTACGAGGAGGGGGCTGAGAACTGCATCCTGCACGGGGACCCGGCCTCGGAGGCGTTCCTGTCCGAGCTGGTCGGCGCGCAGCCCTGGCCGGGCCAGCGCCACATGAGCATGGAATCGCTGTTCGAATACGGCTCGCGCGCCGGGTTCTGGCGGCTGTGGCGGCTGTTCCAATCGCGAAAAATCCCCGTCACCGTGTTCGCGGTGGCCGCGGCGCTCGCCCGCCATCCCGACGTCGCCGCGGCGATGCGGGAGGCGGAATGGGAGATCGCCTGCCACGGCCTCAAGTGGATCGATTATCGCGATTTCACCCGCGCCGAGGAGAAGGCGCACATGGAGGAGGCGATCCGCATCCACACCGCACTCACGGGGGAGCGCCCGCGCGGCTGGTACACCGGGCGCTCCTCGCCCCACACCCTCGACCTCGGGATCGAGGCCGGGATGACGTATCTGGCCGATTCCTACGCCGACGACCTGCCGTACTGGATCGAGGAGCCGAGCGGGCGCGGCCTCGTGGTGCCCTACACGCTGGACGCCAACGACATGAAATGCGCGGCGATCCAGGGCTTCAACACCGGCGAGCACGTCTTCACCTACCTGCGCGACACCTTCGACGTGCTCTACGCCGAGGGCGAGACCGCCCCGAAGATGATGTCGGTGGGCCTGCATTGCCGCCTGATCGGCCGTCCGGGCCGGATCGGCGCGCTCATCCGCTTCCTCGACCACGTCGCCGCCCACCGGGACGTGTGGGTCGCCCGGCGCATCGACATCGCCGAGCATTGGATCGCGCATCATCCGCCGGGCGGATAGACGCCGGCCTCCGGCCCGATTCCTGCTCGCCCACGGCACGCTTCCCCTCGGAGAGACACGATGACGACACTCACCATCGACGGCCGCACGGTCCAGCCCGCGGACGTCCTGGCCGTGGTGCGTCCCGATGCGAACGGCGCCCGCGCCGAGGTCGCGCTCGAGGCCGGCGCCCGCGAGCGGCTGACCGCCGCGCGGGACTACATCGACGCGAACTTCATGACCGACGATGCGCCGCTGATGTATTCGTTCAACACCGGCGTGGGCCTGTTCAAGGACCAGCGGGTGCGCATGGCCGACATGCAGGAGTACCAGCGCCGCACGGTCTATGCGCATGCCACCGGGGTCGGCGAGCCGTTCGACCCGGAGGTGGTGCGCGCCACCATGCTGTTGCGCGCCAACGCCTTCGCCTCGAACTATTCGGGGCCCCGCGTGGCCGTGGTCGAGCGCCTGCTCGCCTGCCTCAATGCCGGCCTCGTGCCGGTGATCCCGCAGAAGGGGTCGGTGGGCGCCTCGGGCGACCTCGCCCCGCTCGCCCATCTGGCGGGCGCGATCTGCGGTTTTTCCGAAGCCGAGATGATGGTCGACGGGCGCCGGATGCCGGCGCGGGAGGCGCTGGCGCAGGCCGGGCTCGCACCGGAGTTTCCCCTGGAGGCCAAGGACGCCTCGGCGCTCATCAACGGCTCCACCGTCTCCCTGGCGCTCGGCGTGCTGGCGCTGGAAGACGCCAAGGCGCTCCTCAAGCACGCCGACATCGCCCTGTCCCTGAGTCTCGAATGCATGCGCTGCGAGACCAAGGCGTTCGATCCGCGCCTGCACGCCGCCCGCCCCCACCAGGGCCAGGCCGCCACCGCCCGCAACGTGCTGCGCCTGCTGGAGGGTTCGCTGCGCTGCACGGAATCGGCCCGGCACACGATCTTCCCCGACGAGGCGCGCGCCCCCGGCACCGCCCCGGCCCCGCGGGTGCAGGACGTCTATTCCCTGCGCTGCGCCCCCCAGGTCCACGGCCCGGTGCGCGAGGCCCTGGCCTACATCGGCGGCATCATCGGCACCGAGATCAACTCGGCCACGGACAACCCGCTGATCTTCGACGACGAACAGGGCGGCTACGCCTGCATCTCGGGCGGGCACTTCCACGGGCAGTACGTCGCCCAGGTGATGGACCTCCTGTCCATCGCGGTCACCGACCTCGGCTCGATCTCCGAGCGGCGCCTGTTCCGGCTCATCGATCCGACGCTGAGCTACGGCCTGCCGCGCAACCTGCTCGCCGGCAAGAAGGGGCTCAACACAGGGTTCGCCACCGTGCAATGCACGCTCTCGGCGCTCGTGATGGAGAACCGCAGCCTGTCGAGCCCCGGCTCGGTGGATTCGATCCCCGGCAAGTCCAACGCCGAGGACCACGTCTCGAACTCGACCTGGTGCGGGCGCAAGGCGCGCACCATCGTCGAGAACGCCGAGCAGATCGTGGCCGGCGAGCTGCTGATGGCGGCCCAGGCCCTGTCGCTCGTGGCCGACGTCGCCAGGGACCACCCCATCGGCAAGGGCACGCAGGCGGCGCTGGCCGCGATCCGCGAGGTCGTCCCGCCGGCCCTCGACGGCGACCGCTGGTACCACACCGAGATGGTGGACGCCCTGGCGCTGCTGCGCTCGGGCGCGGTGGTGAAGGCGGTGGAGGCGGCCATCGGCGACCTCGAATAGGGCGCTTGGCTGGGGTGCTTGGCTGGGGTGCTTGGCTGGGGTGCTTGGCTGGGGTGCTTGGCGCACCCGACTCTTCCGTCGCGGCAACGGTTACGCTAGGAAGCGAATCGACGACTGTCTCCCGATTTCATCCGCCCCCTCACACCGCGGCGCAAGGCCGGAGGAGGACGCCGGTCATGCGTCTCGAACGCCGCCCGATCGGCCCCGGCGACGGCTCTGCCGCCATCGCGGGGTTTCGGGGGACCGCAACGGGCGCCCGGGCGCGCCTTCCCACCCCGTCGCTGCGCCTCGTCCTCGCCCTCGTTCTCGGCGTGCTCGGCCTCGCCTCGACCCTCGTGCTGACGGCGCTGGTCACCCGCGAGGCGAGCGCGCGGTTGCAGGTGGAGATCGCCGCCCAGCTCAAGGAACTGGCCGGGCACATGGCCCGGACCCTCGACGAGGGCATGTTCGAGCGCCAGCGCGACATCGAGGTGGTGGCCGCCAACGGCTCCCTGCGCGATCCCGAGGCGCCCCTCGCCGCCCGGCGGACGATGCTGCAGGTGCTCCAGCGGACCTATCCGCTCTATTCGATCGTGGGCCTGATCGACCCCGAGGGGCGCGTGCTGGCCACGAGCCGCGGCATCCTCGAAGGCGCCGACGTGTCCCGGCGCGACTATTTCCTACGCGGGCGCGAGGGCGTGTTCATCGGCGACGTCCACGATGCGGCCCTGCTCCGGAAGGCCCTGTCGCGCCCCGCCGACGAGCCGCTGCGCCTCGTGGACATCGCCGCCCCGGTCCACGGCCCCGACGGCGGCCTCGTCGGCGTGGTCGCCGCCCACCTCGACTGGACCTGGGCGCGGGAGGTGGCGGCCTCGTTCACGCGCTCGCTCACCGGCCGGCGCGCAGGGGCGCAGATCCTGGTGGTGTCGCGCGACGGCACCGTCCTGATCGGACCGCCCTCGCTGGAGGGCAAGGCGCCGGGCCCGGCCGTGGCCGCCCTCCTGGCCTCGGCGAAGGAGCATGACGGCAGCGTCGTGACCGACTGGCAGGACGGGGGCACCTACGTCACCGCCGTGGTCGAGACGAAGGGATTTCGCGGCTACCGCGGCCTCGGCTGGAGCGTGGTGGCCCGCCACGAGGTCGACCGGGCGCTCGCCTCCGTCACCGACCTCAGGCGGATGCTCCTGATCTTCGGCAGCCTCGTCGCCCTGGCGGGCGCGGGGCTGGCGTGGCTGGTCGCCGGACGCGTCGCCAGGCCCCTGTCGGACCTCGCCGGCGCGGCGGCGGCACTCGGCCGGGACGAGCCGCTGCCGGCCCTCTCGCCGCCGCTGGTGCGGGAGGGCCGCGCGGTGGCCGACGCCCTGGTGCGCGCCTCGGCCGAGCTGCGCCGGCGGGAGGTGGCGCGCCGGCTCCTGGTCGACGAGCTCAACCACCGGGTCAAGAACACCCTGGCCACCGTCCAATCCCTGGCCCGCCAGAGCCTGAGGGCGGCGACCGGGGAGGCCGCGCAGGAGGGGAGGGCGACCTTCGAGGCGAGGCTGTTCGCCCTCGCCAGCGCCCACGACGTCCTCACCCGCGAGAGCTGGGCCAGCGTCGACCTCGCCGACGTGGTGGCCGCGGTGATCCGGCCCTATCGCGGCGGCCCGGCACCGCGGTTCGCCCTGACCGGCCCGGAGGTGCGCCTGTCGCCGCGCACCGCCCTGGCGCTGAGCATGGCGATCCACGAGCTGTGCACCAACGCCGCGAAATACGGTGCCCTCTCCACCGAGACCGGGACCGTGGGCATCGCCTGGCGGGTGGAGCCGGGCGGCGAGGGGCAGGAGCTGCACCTGACCTGGCGGGAGGAGGGCGGCCCGCCGGTGAGCCTGCCCGACCGGCGCGGCTTCGGCTCGCGCCTCATCGAGCGCGGGCTCGCCGCGGAGCTGCGCGGGGCCACCGAGATCCGCTTCGAACCCACCGGCGTCGTCTGCGCCTTGAGCGCCACCCTCACCCCGGCCTGACCGATGGAGCGGCAGGGCGAGCGGGCAGCGCCCGATTGCCGGTGGTCCGGACAGGGCGCTGCTGCGATAGAGGCCACGCGAGAACGACGACGCGCGAGAACGGGGGCCGCCAGCCGTGCCGACAGGGACTTCCGGATCGACAGGACCTTTCGGGCCACCGATCTCCGGGCCACCTCTGCGCCGCCGCCGCAGGGACGGCGCGGCGCGGCGCGAGGCGATCCTCGACGCGGGGCTCGCGGTGTTCTCCGGCGTCGGCCTGCACGGGGCGAGCGTCGAACAGCTCGCCGAGCGGGCCGGGCTCTCGAAGACCAACCTGCTGTATTACTTCCCCTCCAAGGAGGACCTCTACCTGGCGGTGCTGCGCCGGGTCCTCGAGGTCTGGCTCGATCCGCTCCAGGCCCTCGACGCGGACGGCGAGCCGGCCGACGCCCTGCGCGCCTACATCCGCGCCAAGCTCACGCTCTCGCGCGACGCGCCGCAGGCCTCGCGTCTGTTCTGCCTGGAGATCGTCCAGGGCGCGCCGCTGCTGCGGGCCGAACTCGAAGGCCCCCTGCGCGCCCTCGTCGACGCCAAGGCCGCCGTGCTCTCGGGCTGGATCGCGCAAGGACGCATCGGCGCCCACGACCCCCGCCACCTCATCGTCTCGATCTGGGCGATCACGCAGCATTACGCCGACTTCGCCGTGCAGGTGGACGCCATCACCGGCCGCGGCCTCGACGACCCGGCGTTCTTCGAGGGGGTCGTCGCCAGCACGCAGGCCCTGATCCTTGGCGGCCTCGGCCTGCGGTAGGGCAGGCGTCGACCGGGCGGGCCGCTGAGCTCACACGATGTCTGGGTCTGGCGCAGGTTCCCTCTCCTAGAAGGAGAGGGACAGGGTGAGGTGCGTGACCTCTTCGGAGAAGGCATTCCCCTCACCCCTTCCCTCTCCCAATGGGAGAGGGGGCACCGACGCGACCGTGCCGACCGAGGCGATCCATCCGGCAGCATTGTCCCGTGACGGTGCACACCATCGGCCCGGAAACATCTCTTCGCTTCAGGATTGAAAAACGTTTCACAGTGCACGTTTTGCCGTGACTAACGCCCTCGAAGGTGCCCGGAGACGATGCGTTCCAGATCGTACGTTCTCATGGCGGGGCTCGCGTCGCTCGTCGCCCTTGCGGGCATCGCTTTCCGTGGTGGAGCCGGCGGGGAGACCCTGAACCCCTTCACTCAGGTCGGACGGTTCAAGACCGAGACGGTCTATTTCCGCCTCGTGGTGGACCTGACCTTCGACAAGGCCCCCGTCACGGTCGATGTCGTGGTGGCCTGCGGCCAGCACAGGACGCAGTCGCGGGCCCATGGCGGCACGAACGAGACGCTGGGGATGTCCGCCTTCGTCTACGCGGTCCGGCTGCCGGGCGACCATGCCGTCAAGGTGCGCACGGTCGGTGTGCCCGGCGCACCCAACCCCTGCTCCGGCGACACCACCGCCAACGGCCGCGTCCCGAAGAACTGGCTCCCGCTGGTCGTCTGGTACGAGCAGGCCGACGAGTTGGCCCATGGTCTCGGCTATGCCGACCAGGACGCCTACGCCAACCCGATCGCACGGCTCGGCTTTCGCGGCGCCAGGGTGGAGACGGCGACCGCGGAGGACTTCGAGCGGTTCCTGCAGACCGGGCCGAAGAACCTCGTGCCGCCGTACCTGTCGCAGGGGATGTGCTGCCAGGGCATTCCTTTCCTGAGTCAGGGCGAGCCGGTGCCGCCCGAATATCTCGCGCGTCCAGAGAAGGCGTGGAGGTTTGCGGGGACTGCCAGATGCCGCGGCGTCCGTCGCGTCAGGTTGTCGGAAAGCCAGCGCGAGACGATACGGGCCCTGTGGCCGAAGGAACGGCCGGACCGCTGGCAGCCGCCCGCCGAGGGCGAGTACGACCTCATGTTGTCGATTTCTCAGAATACGCCTCGGGGGGGGCGGCCGGAGACCTACGATCCCGAGCGTGGATCGTCCGGCCCCTCTTCCGACGACACCGTATTCCCGGTCCTGTCGAACGAAGCCCTGCAGGGCCTGGAACGCGACCCGGGCCGCGCCGAAGCCTATGCCCACCATGCGCTCGTCGACGAAACGCCCTCGCTGCGCGGCTTCGTCTTCTGCGACAGCGAAGCGCCGCCCGCCCTCGTCGAGGCCTTCCTGAAGCGCCCTCCCGATAGCTACGGCAGAGAAGGCCGGCGGACATGCCGCCTCGGTGGCATGGATGTACGTGTCAGGAGCGGAGGATGCACTGAGTCCTGGATCGTCTTCGAGCGCGACGAGTACGCTTTCTTTCATTATTATTCATCCGGAGCTTGAGATCGGACGCCCGCCGGCACCCGAGAGACCCGCCGGCGGCGGTCGGGTCGGCCACCGATCGACCGAACGGACCGGCGCCCGCTCACCCAGCGGGCAGGGACGGTCCAGCCGGGAGGCAGACCGACCGGAGTTTATGCAAACCTCGAAAAACCCCGTCTCGGAGTTTGACCGTTTGGTCCGAATGATCTTGGATCGTCCCATCTGCGGGTGAGGAACGGCCTTGGTGCCGGTCCGATCGGGCCCCGGGCTTGCGTCCGGTCGTGCCGGAAAAGTCGTCCTGTCAGCGAGGTTGCCATGAACGTCGGCGTCTTCATTCCGATCGGAAACAACGGCTGGCTCCTGTCGGAGAACGCGCCGCAGTACAAACCGAGCTTCGAGTTGAACAAGCAGGTGGTGCTCAGGGCCGAGCACTACGGGTTCGACTTCGCCCTCTCGATGATCAAGCTGCGGGGCTTCGGCGGCAAGACCGAGTTCTGGGACCACAACCTCGAATCCTTCACGCTGATGGCGGGGCTGGCCGCCGTCACCAGCCGGATCAAGCTGTTCGCCACCGCCGCGACCCTGTGCATGCCCCCCGCCATCACCGCGCGGATGGCCTCGACCATCGATTCGATCTCGAACGGCCGCTTCGGCCTCAACCTCGTCACCGGCTGGCAGCGGCCGGAATATTCGCAGATGGGCCTGTGGCCCGGGGACGAGTACTTTTCGCGCCGCTACGAGTACCTCTCCGAATACGCCCAGGTGCTGCGCGACCTGTGGGAGACGGGGACTTGCGACCGCAAGGGCGAATTCTTCCAGATGGACGACTGCCGCCTCTCGCCCCGGCCGCAGGCCGACATGAAGATCATCTGCGCCGGGCAATCCTCGGCCGGGATGGCGTTCACGGCCAAGTACGCCGACTACAACTTCTGCTTCGGCAAGGGCGTGAACACCCCCACCGCCTTCGCCCCCACGGTGGAGCGGCTGGAGGCCGCCAAGGCCGAGACCGGCCGCGACGTCTCCTCCTACGTCCTGTTCATGATCATCGGTGACGAGACCGCGGAAGCCGCCCGCGCCACCTGGGAGCACTACAAGGCCGGCGCCGACGAGGAGGCGATCGCCTGGTTGGGGGTGCAGGGGGCGGCCGACACCAAGTCGGGGGCCGACACCAACGTGCGCCAGATGGTCGATCCGACCTCGGCCGTGAACATCAACATGGGCACCCTGGTGGGCTCCTACGCCGAGGTCGCCGCCATGCTCGACGAGATCGCCACGGTGCCCGGCACCGAGGGGGTGCTGCTGGTGTTCGACGACTTCCTCAAAGGCATCGAGGATTTCGGCACCCGCATCCAGCCCCTGATGCAGTCGCGCCGGCACGTCTCCGTGGAGGGTGCGGCCATGGCGAAGGTGGCGTGATGGTCGCCGGCTACCACGACCCGCACGGCCGCCACGGGGCGATCACGCTGCCCGCACGGCCCGAACCGATCGCCTTCGACGCCGCCGCCACCGCCCTCGTCGTGGTCGACATGCAGAACGCCTATGCCACGAAGGGCGGCTATCTCGATCTCGCCGGCTTCGACGTCTCGGCCACCGGGCCGGTGATCGCCGCCGTCGCGCGGGCCGTGGCGGCGGCCCGCGCCGCCGGCATCCGGGTGGTCTGGTTCCAGAACGGCTGGGACCCGGACTACGTCGAGGCCGGCGGGCCGGGCTCGCCGAACTGGCACAAGTCGAACGCCCTCAAGACCATGCGCGCCCGCCCCGAGATGACGGAGCGGCTGCTCGCCAGGGGCACCTGGGACTACGCGCTGGTCGATGCGCTCCGACCGGAGCCCGGCGACATCGTGCTGCCCAAACCCCGCTACAGCGGGTTCTACCACACGGCCCTCGACAGCCTGCTGCGGGCGCGCGGCATCCGCACCCTGGTGTTCACCGGCATCGCCACCAACGTCTGCGTGGAATCGACCGTGCGCGACGGCTTCTTCCTCGAATACTTCGGCATCGTGCTCGCCGACGCCACCCACCAGGCCGGACCCGAGAGCCTACAGGCGGGGGCGCTTTCCAACATCGAGACCTTCTTCGGCTGGGTCTCGGACGTGGCGGCCTTCGAGGCGGCGGTGGGCGCGCCGAGGCCGGCGTAAGGCGCACCTCTCCCTTCCCTGCAGAACTCACGGGAGCACCCCAAAACCATGCCCAAGACCGTGATCGTCCCCCCCGGCACCGGCAAGCCGCTGGCGCCCTACGTCCCCGGCACGCTGGCCGACGGCGTGCTCTACGTCTCGGGCACGCTGCCCCTCGACGCGCACGCCGACGTCGTCCACGTCGGCGACGCCACGGCCCAGACCCGGCACGTCCTCGAGACCATCAAGGGCGTGGTCGAGGCCGCCGGCGGCACCATGGAGGACGTGACCTTCAACCACGTCTTCCTGAAGGACTGGACCGATTACGCCGCCATCAACGCGGTCTACGCCAGCTACTTCCCCGGCGAGAAGCCGGCGCGCTACTGCATCCAATGCGGCCTCGTGAAGCCCGACGCCCTCGTCGAGATCGCGTCCGTCGCCCATGTCGGCAAGTCCTGAGGAAGGGCCCGAGGCATGGCGGCGCCGATCCATCACGAGGTCCACGGGGCCGGCGAGCGCGTGGTGCTGCTGTCGCCGGGGCTCGGCGGCTCGGCGGGCTATTTCGCGCCCCAGATCCCGGCGCTGGCCGAACACGCCCGCGTGGTGGCCTACGAACACCGCGGCACCGGCCGTTCGCCGGACGTGCTGGAGCCCGGCCACGACATCGCCGCCATGGCCCGCGACGCGTTGCGTGTCCTCGACGCCTGCGGCGTCGCCACCTGCGACGTGGTCGGCCATGCGCTGGGCGGCCTGATCGGCCTGCAGATGGCGCTCGTCGCGCCCGAGCGGGTCGGGCGCCTCGTCGTCGTCAACGGCTGGGCCAGGACCGACACGGCGACCAGACGTTGCTTTGCCGCGCGCAAGGCGCTCCTCACCCATGTGGGCGTGGAGGCCTACGTGCGGGCGCAAGCGATCTTCCTCTATCCCGCCCCCTGGCTGTCGCAGAACGCCGAGCGGGTGGCGGCCGACGAGGCCCATGCCCTGGCGCATTTCCCAGGGGCCGCCAACACCCTGGCGCGGATCGCCGCGATCGAGGGGTTCGACCTCTGCGGCCGTCTCGCCGCGATCGCGGCGCCGACCCTGTTGATGGCGGCGCAGGACGACGTGCTGGTGCCCTGGACCTGCTCGCGCGATCTCGCCGCGGGGCTGCCCGAGGCCCGGCTCGAGCTTGCGCCCTCGGGCGGCCACGCCCACAGCGTCACGCAGAGCGAGGCCTTCAACGCCGGCCTGCTCGCCTTCCTGGCCCTGCGCCGCTGACCTCCGAGGCCGCGATGACATCGAATTCCAGCGCCGCATCGGTCGAGGCCGCGCCCTATCGCGATGCGATGGCGCTCCTCGCCAGTGCCGTCCACCTCGTGACGACGGACGGGCCGGGCGGGCGGGCCGGCTTCACCGCCACCGCCGTGTGCAGCGTCAGCGACGCGCCGCCGACCCTGCTGGTCTGCCTCAACCGCGCCTCCTCGGCCTACGCGGCCTTCAGCGGCAACGACGTGCTGTGCGTCAACACGCTGAGCGCCGAACAGGCGGCGGTGTCGGGCGCCTTCGGCGGCAGGACGCCCATGGACGACCGCTTCGCGGCCGCCGCCTGGGGCCGCCTCGCCACCGGCGCCCCGGTGCTGGCGGGCGCGCTCACCGCCTTCGACTGCCGCATCGTCGGCCGCACCCGCGTCGCCAGCCACGACGTGCTGATCTGCGCCGTCGTCGCCCTGGCCGACCCCGGCGGCGGGGAGGGGCTGGTCTATGCCGGCCGCGGCTACCATGCGGTGCCGCGGCTCCCGGAGCCGTCCGAGACGCCGGCGCCGCTGCGGCGACTGGGATGAAGCGCGGGGATCCCCTCGCCCTTGTCGCGCCTGGGCCGATGCTGCAAAGCGGTCCGGCCTCACGCGAACCGAGCCGCCCATGCACGACATCCGCGCCATCCGCGAGAACCCGGACGCCTTCGACGGCGCGCTCAGGCGGCGCGGTCTCGCGCCCCTCGCGGCCGAACTGATCGCGCTCGACGACGCGCGCAAGGGCGCGGTCTCGGCGGCGCAGGCCAATCAGGAGCGGCGCAACGCGCTCTCCAAGGAGGTCGGCGCGGCCAAGAAGGCCAAGGACGAGGCGCGGGCGGCCGAACTGATGGCCGAGGTGGCCCGCTTGAAGGACGAGGCGCCCAGCCTGGAGACGGCGCAGGCCGAGGCGGGCCGGGTGCTCGACGACAAACTCGCCGCGATCCCCAACAGCCCCAAGCCCGAGGTGCCCGAGGGCGCCGACGAGCACGGCAACGTCGCATACCGGACCTTCGAGGCCAACCGCCCGCATCTGGCCACCGGCCAACAGCACTTCGAGCTCGGCGAAGCCTCGGGCCTGATGGACTTCGAGGCGGCCTCGCGGATGTCGGGGGCGCGCTTCGTGGTGCTGAAAGGCCAGCTCGCCCGGCTGGAGCGGGCGCTCGGCCAGTTCATGCTCGACCTGCACACGGGCGAGCACGGCTACACCGAGGTGGCGCCGCCGATCCTGGTGCGCGACGAGGCGATGTTCGGCACGGCGCAGCTGCCGAAGTTTCGGGACGATCAGTTTCGAGCGGGCGACGCGTTTTGGCTCATCCCCACCGCCGAAGTCCCCCTCACCAACCTCGTGCGCGAATCCATCCTGACGGAAGACGAGCTCCCGCTCCGCTTCACCGCGCTCACCCCGTGCTTTCGCGCCGAGGCCGGGTCGGCGGGGCGCGACACCCGCGGCATGCTGCGCCAGCACCAGTTCAACAAGGTCGAGCTCGTCTCGATCACCACGCCCGACCAGTCGGCCCAGGAACACGAGCGCATGCTCGGCTCGGCCGAAGCCGTGCTGAAGAAGCTCGACCTGCCGTTCCGGGTGATGACGCTGTGCACCGGCGACATGGGCTTCGCATCCCAGAAAACCTACGACATCGAGGTCTGGATGCCGGGGCAGGGGACCTTTCGCGAGATCTCGTCCTGCTCGGTCTGCGGCGAATTCCAGGCGCGACGGATGAACGCGCGCTACCGCCCCAAGGAGGGCAAGGGCGCCGCCTTCGTCCATACCCTCAACGGGTCGGGCGTGGCGGTGGGCCGTGCCCTCATCGCGGTGATGGAGAACTACCAGAACCCGGACGGCAGCGTCACGGTGCCGTCGGTGCTCAATCCCTATATGGGCGGCATCGAGCGAATCGCAGGATCCGAGCGAACCGAAGGACACAAGGCCTGATGCGAATCCTGGTCACCAACGACGACGGCATCCACGCCCCCGGGCTCGCCACCCTGGAGGGCATCGCCAAGTCGCTGTCCGACGACGTCTGGGTGGTGGCGCCCGAGAGCGACCAGTCGGGCGTGTCGCACTCGCTGTCGCTCAACGATCCCCTGCGACTGCGCGAGGTCTCCGAGAAGCGCTTCGCCGTGAAAGGCACGCCCTCCGATTGCGTGATCATGGGCGTGCGCCACATCCTGAAGGACCACGGGCCGGACCTGGTGCTGTCGGGCGTCAACCGCGGCCAGAACGTCGCCGAGGACGTGACCTATTCGGGCACCATCGCCGCGGCGATGGAGGGCACCATCCTCAACGTGCGGTCGATCGCGCTGAGCCAGGCCTATGGCGCGGGCGGGCGCGGGGCGATCAAGTGGGGGTGCGCGGCCGCCCACGGCCCGGCCGTGGTCAGGAAGATCCTTGAGACGGGGATCGAGCCCGGCATCGTCGTCAACGTCAACTTCCCCGATTGCGAGCCCGAGGAGGTCCAAGGCGTCGCGGTGGCCGCGCAGGGCTTTCGCAACCAGGCGCTGCTCGCCATCGACGCCCGGCAGGACGGGCGCGGCAACCCGTATTTCTGGCTGGCCTTCAACAAGGCGCGGTTCGAGCCGGGCCACGGCACCGACCTCAAGGCCATCGCCGAGAACCGCATCTCGGTGACGCCGCTGCGCCTCGACCTCACCGACGAGCCGACGCTGACCCGCTTCGCCCTCGCCTTCGAGGACTGACCTGAGCGGCGGCGCGGCCATGGACCACGAGGCCGGCGCCATCGAGGACGCAGCCTTCGTGCTCGCCATGCGCGGGCACGGGGTGCGCGACACCGCCGTGCTGCGGGCGATGGAGCGGGTCCCGCGCGAGCGGTTCGCGCCCGAGCGTCACCGCCACCTCGCCCGCCGCGACATCGCCCTGCCGCTGGCCTGCGGCCAGACCATGACCGCCCCCACGGCGATCGCCGCCATGCTGACGGCCCTGTCGGTGCAGCCCGGGGCGCGGGTGCTGGAGATCGGCACCGGCTCGGGCTACGTCACCGCGCTACTGGTCAACCTCGGCGCCGCCCATGTCCGCAGCATCGAGCGCTATGCCGGCCTCGGCCGGGATGCGCGCGAGCGCCTCGAGGCGGACGGCCTCGACGAGGCGGTGGTGGAGATCGGCGACGGGCTGGCACACCGCCCCGGCGACGGCCCGTTCGACCGCATCCTCGTCAGCGGCACCTGTCCTGCGCTGCCGGCGCATCTGGCCGAATCCCTCGCCCCCGGCGGCCGCCTGGTGACGGCGGTCGGGCGCCCGGAGGCCGGGCGCCTGCTGCGCGTCGAGCGCGGCCCCGACGGCGCCCTCGTCCACCGCGTCGGCACCGGCCTCAGGATCGCCCCGCTCACGCCGGGCCGGGCGGCGATGGTCTAGCCGATCGGTCCGGCGACCGAGGGCCTCAACCGTGAGGTACCGGACCGATGCGGGGAAGCCGCGGACAGCGCGCAGGGTTCCGGACGCCTCCGTCAAGGCCGTGGACGGGAGACCGGAGGCGTTCTCGAGGATCGCGGCCGGGTCAAGGCGACACCTCGAAGTGCTCCGAAGGATACCCGCGAAAACTACGTAGTCCGCCGATGAAGCTTGGCCAAGGGAGCCGCGCTTGGTTAAGTCATGCGCGAACGATTTTTAAGATAAGGAATCGATGATCATGAAATCCATCACTGCCGTTTCTGCCGCGCTGATCGCAGCGGTGTCTTTCATGGGGACGTCGGATGCGGCAAATGCCGGCTGTCGCTCGTGCGGTCCGGTCGCCCCCGTCTACAAGTACAGGACCGTCAACAAGGTCTCGCACATGACGCAGTATCGTGACGTCCGGCGCACGAACTACGTCCACAAGACGCGCCACATCTACAACGTCACCCGCGTCCGCCCGATCGTGCAGGTCCATACGGTGACCCGCGTCCACCACCATTCCGTCCCGGTGATCCACAACGTGAGCGTGTCCAGCGTGCAGCGCCTGCCGACGCAATACGTCCACAGCAACAGCGTCCGGAACGTCTATCACGGCTGCGGCTGCTAGTAGGCGAAACGGCCGGATGCGGCCGCGCACCGCGGCATCCAGCCGGTGACGGGCTCGGTCAATCGCGACTGGCCGTCTTCGGCACGGCCAGGCACGCCTTCGGGCAGACGGGCGCCCGCCCCAGGAGCCGTTCTAGGGCGGCCTGCGGACCCCGCCCGCACAACTTGGCGAGGAACATCCGGTCCTCGGTGCCGAGATCGGGAATCCGGCAGGAGGCCACCATCGTGCGCTCCGCCTGCCCCCAAAGCGCGGAGACGGCGGCCTTGGTGTCCGGACGCCTCAACGCGGCCCAGGCGACCGGGTCGGCCTCGGCCGCTTCGACGTAGAGCGCGACGAAGCTCATCAGCGCGGACAGACCGTCGCGGTGGGACGGCCGGCGGTCGGGCGTGCGCAGGTCGTCGAGGGCCAGCGCCGTGTCGAGGTCGTGGGTGTAGGCGTTCAGTTCGTCGAGCAGGTACCGGAAATCGGTCGCCGAGGTCGCGCCGCCTGCACGCAGGTAGGTGGTCACGAACAGGCCCGGCCGGAATTGCCGCGCGATCCTGGCAGGCGCGAACAGGGCGGTACCTTCGGGCGGGCGCCCGACCGCGCCGCCCCCCACCAGCGGATAGGCATCGCCATCGGCGGTCAGCATGTGCACCGATTCGTGCACGGCCGTCGGCAAGGCGTATTGGGCGTCCTCGCAATCGATCCAGGTGCGAAAGAAGGCCTTGTCCGCGATCGCCCGGAAGACCGAATAGCCGTTCGGCGATGCCGCCTTCAGGACGTCGACGGCCCTGGCGCTGCAATCGCCGGCGACGGCCGGCCCGGCGCCCACCACCGCAGCGACCTGGAGCACGAGCCCGAAGAGGGCTGTTCGCACGGTCTTACGCATGGGCCCGCATCCTCGCGAAAAGCGGATGCTGGCGCCGATAGGGTTAAGGAATGGCTTTGGACCCCGCAGGCCCCTGCGGGGAAAGCCCATCCGCCGAGAAATCCACACTCTCGGGTGCGGCCGCCAGCGTCTCCTCGAACACCACCGCCTCGCCCCGGCCCGGCGCGAGCAGCTCGCCCTGCCACATCACGCAGGCGCCGCGCACCAATGTCCCCACCGGCCAGCCGGTGACGGTGACGCCGTCGTAGGGCGTCCAGCCGCATGTGGAGGCGATCCAGCCGTTGCGGATGGTCTCGCGGCGCTTGAGGTCGACCACCGTCACGTCGCCGTCGTAGCCTACCGCGAGGCGTCCCTTGCGGGCGATGCCGAACAGGCGCTTGGGGCCCGCACTCGTCATGTCGACGAAGCGGGCGAGGGACAGCCGGCCGGCGGCGACGTGGTCGAGCATGACCGGCACCAGGGTCTGCACGCCGGTCATGCCCGAGGGCGACTCGGGGTAGGGCTTGGCCTTTTCCTCCAGGAGATGCGGGGCGTGGTCGGAGCCGAGGATGTCGGCGACCCCTTGCGAGAGCCCGTGCCAGATCCCGTCACGATGGGACGCATCGCGCACCGGCGGGTTCATCTGCACCAGGGTGCCGAGCCGCGCGTAGGCTTCCGTGCCGTCGAGGGTGAGGTGGTGCGGCGTCACCTCGCAGCTCGCCACGTCCTTGTGGTCGGCGAGATAGGCCATCTCCTCCTTGGTGGAGATGTGGAGGATGTGGATGCGCGCCCCCGTCTGCCGCGCGATGCGTACGAGGCGCTGCGTCGCCTTCAGCGCGGCCTCGGGCGAACGCCAGACCGGATGCGAGGACGGATCGCCCGGAACCCGCAGCCCCTTGCGCGCGCGCAACATCGGCTCGTCCTCGGCGTGGAAGGCGGCGCGGCGGCGGGTGCGCCGGAGGATCTCGGTGACGCCGGCATCGTCCTCCACCAGCAGCGCCCCGGTGGAGGAACCCACGAACACCTTGATCCCGGCCGCCCCCGGCAGGCGTTCGAGCGCGGCGACCTCATGCGCGTTCTCGTGGGTGCCGCCGACCCAGAACGCGAAGTCGCAATGCATGCGGTGATGGGCGCGGGCGACCTTGTCGGCGAGCGTGCCGGCGCTGGTGGTGAGCGGGTTGGTGTTGGGCATCTCGAACACCGCCGTCACCCCGCCCATGACGGCGGCGCGCGAGCCCGATTCGAGATCCTCCTTGTGGTCGAGCCCCGGCTCGCGGAAATGCACCTGGGTGTCGATGACCCCCGGCAGCAGGTGCAGGCCGGTGCAGTCGCGCCGCTCGGCGGTCGACGCCGCGGAGAGGTCGCCGATGGCCGCGATGCGCCCGGCCCTCAGGCCGAGATCGGCCCGGTGCTCGCCGTCCTGGTTCACGATGGTGCCGCCGGCCAGGACGAGATCGAAGGGCTGGTCCATCGGTGTCGCTCCGGGTCGGCGTTGAGACGGGGATGGCGGCGGCTTATGTCAGCGATGCGCGGCGCGCAACGCCGCTTCAGGAACCGCCATGCCGATCGCCCTGCTGCCGGACCGTGCCGTCGTCACCCTCACCGGCGAGGATGCGCAGAGCTTCCTCCAAGGCGTGGTCACCTGCAACGTCGAGACCCTCCAACCGGGCGAGGCCCGGCTCGGGGCGCTCCTGAGCCCGCAGGGCAAGATCCTGTTCGACTTCCTGGTCTCGCGCCGGGGCGACGGCTTTGCCCTCGACGCGCCGGCCGAGCGGGCCGGCGACCTCGTCAAGCGCCTCGGCCTCTACAAACTGCGCGCCAAGGTCGCCGTCGCCCTCGACCCGACGCTGGGCGTCGCGGCCGCCTGGGACGGGGCGACGACCGCGGCAGAAGTCACCCGGGCTGGGGTCACCCGGGCTGAGGACGCGCGCCTGCCGGCGCTGGGGGCGCGGCTGTACTTCTCGCAAGGCGCCTTCTCGGCCGATGCCACGGAGGAGGATTACCACGCCCACCGCATCGGCCTCGGCATCCCCGAGGGCGGGCGCGACTTTCTCTACGGCGACGCCTTCCCGCACGAGGCGCTGATGGACCAGATCGGCGGCGTCGACTTCAGGAAGGGCTGCTACGTCGGCCAGGAGGTGGTCTCGCGCATGCAGCACCGGGGCAGCGCCCGCACCCGCGTGGTGCCGGTGGTCTTCGTCTCGGGCGAGGCGCCGGCACCCGGAACCGAGGTCACCGCGGGCCAGAAGACCCTCGGGGTGACCGGCAGCCGGGCCGGGACCCGCGGACTCGCCATGATCCGCCTCGACCGCCTGGCCGACGCCCTGGCGCTGGGCGAGCCGCTGCGGGCGGCCGGCACGGTCCTCGGCGTCGAGAAGCCGGCGTTCGCGACCTTCGCGTTTCCCGAGGTCGGCGTTGCGGGGTAACGGTCCTCCTGAACAATCGAAGCCGGCAAACGCGACTTTCCCTTTGCCGGCCTGCGGGGGAGGGGGTGCGCGCCGGAAAACGATCCGGGCACCGTTGGCCATTCGATCCGGACCCGGCTAAACCGCCACCATGCCCCCCGACGCCACCGGCCTGATCCACCATGCCGACGGCCGCGCCCGCTGCTGGTGGGCCGGTACGGACGCGACCTATGTCGCCTACCACGACACCGAATGGGGCGTGCCCGAGCACGACGGCCGCGCCCTGTACGAGAAACTGATCCTCGACGGGTTCCAGGCCGGCCTGTCCTGGATCACCATCCTGCGCCGGCGCGACGCTTTTCGACGCGCCTTCGCGGGCTTCGACCCGGAGGCCATCGCCCGGTTCGACGAGACGGACGTCGAGCGGCTGATGGGGGACACAGGCATCATCCGCAACCGGGCCAAGATCGTCGGCACCGTCGCGGGCGCCCGGGCCTTCCTCCGGATCGAGGAGAGCGGCCCCGGTTTTTCGCGCTTTCTCTGGGATTTCGTGGAGGGTTCTCCGATCCAGGGTGAAGCGACCAGCCGCACCGAGATCCTGACCGAGACCGAGGTCTCGCGCCGGATGGCCAAAGCGCTCAAGGCCGAAGGCTTCAGCTTCTGCGGGCCGGTCATCGTCCATGCCTTCATGCAGGCGGTGGGGATGGTCAACGACCACCTCGTGGGCTGCCATCGCCACGCCCCGTGCGCGGCCCTCTCCCGATGAGCGCGGCCGCGCCCCGCGCTTGGCAGCGGATGCTGTCGGGTCGCCGCCTCGACCTCCTCGATCCCTCGCCCGCAGACATCGAGATCGCCGACATCGCCCACGGGCTCGCCCGGGTCGCGCGCTGGAACGGCCAGACCCACGGGCCGCACGTGTTCTCGGTGGCCCAGCACGCCCTCCTGGTAGAGGCGATCGGCCGCCACCTCGAGCCCGGGACCACCCCGGCGGACCGCCTCGAACTCCTGCTGCACGATGCCCCGGAATACGTGGTCGGCGACCTGATCTCGCCCTTCAAGGCGGCGATCGGCCAGTCCTACAAGGCGGTGGAGATCCGCCTGCTGGCGGCGATCCGGCTGCGGTTCGGCCTGGCGCCCCCGTCCGCGGCCGTCCGCGCCCTGGTCAAGCGGTCGGACGCCGTCGCGGCCCGCCACGAGGCGACCCGTCTGGCCGGTTTCGACGTGGCGGAGGCCGGGCGCATCTTCGGCGAGGCGTTGCCGCTGCCGGATCCGGTGGCGGCCCTGCTCGACCCCTGGCCGACGGCGCAGGCACAAGCCCACTTCCTGACGCGCTTCGGCGACCTGTGCACCTCCACCGGGACGACACCATGACCGGGACGGCCGCTCTCTACGTCTGCCCCCTGTCGCGGCTCGACGAGACCATCGCGGCCACGGGCGCCCGCGACGTGATCACGCTGGCCACCGTCGGCACCCCGGTGGTGCGGCCGGAGGGGATCGCGCCCGGGCGCCATTGCGTGATCGGCGTCAGCGACATCGCCGTGCCTTTGGAGGGTCACGTCCTTCCCGCCGAGGCGCATGTCCGCGCCCTGCTGGCCGTGGCCGAGGGCTGGGACCGGGTAAGCCCCCTGGTGATCCATTGCTATGCCGGCATCGGCCGCTCGACGGCCGCCGCCTTCGTCGTGGCCTGCGCCCTCGATCCCGGCCGGGACGAGGCGGCCATCGCCGAGACCCTGCGGGCGGCCGCCCCGAGCGCGACCCCGAACCCGCGCCTCGTCGCCGTGGCCGATGCGATGCTCGGGCGCGAGGGTCGGATGGCGGCGGCCATCGCTGCCATCGGACGCGGCGCCGAGGCCTTCGAGGGAACGCCGTTTCGCCTCGATCTGCCGGCTCCGGCGCTTCGTGAACCACGCGACGAGTGTGGCGCAAACGACGCCACGAACGGCGATTTCTCCCCGTCCGACGACCCTGCGTAGCCGGCAGGCTTGCCGGGTGAGGCCGCTCGGGCCTAAACCGGCACCGAGGATGGACCCGAGGAATGACCGCAGCCCGACCCGCCACGGCGTCGCCCCCGCAGACCGGCTCCGTGCCGGCGGTGGAGGCCGACCTGCCCTTCGAATCCGCCATCGCGCAGCTCGAGGACATCGTGCGGCGCCTGGAGAAGGGCGACGTGCCGCTCGACGAATCCGTGGCGATCTATGAGCGCGGCGAGGGCCTCAAGCGCCATTGCGAGGCGTTGTTGCAGCGGGCCGAGGCGCGCATCCAGACCATCACCCACGATCCCGCCGGGCGCGCCACCGGGACCGCGCCCCTCGACGTGGAATGACCCCGCCATGACCGTGGGCAAGAACTCGGCGGGCAAGAGCCCGGTGGGCAAGAACCCGACCGGTAAGAACCCGATTTGTCGAACGGTCGCAGAATGTTGCGGCCGTCTCTTTCCTCCGGACGTGAGGTCCTCTCTGTGTCACGGATAGAAGCCGAACCCTCGATTCTGGACGGTCTTGTCGAGACGTCGTCGCTGCGGGCCCTGCCCGAGGGCGAGTTGCAGGCTGTGGCCGATGCGGTGCGGCGGGAGATGATCG